>JBLHNE010000104.1:0-5385 GCA_047619265.1 Rickettsiales bacterium
GTGGTTTTTCCAGTTCCATTTCCACCATAAATAAAGTTGATTTGCTGAGGCGTAAATTCAATCCCTTTTTGGCTGAAAGAAGCAATATTTTGAATTGATATTTTAGTGATTTGATTCATGGGTTTTGCGGTGGTTTTTGATGGGTTAAAATGGTTTGATAACAACCAATAATACAATTGCAATCATTAGTAGAGTTGGAACTTCATTGGCAATTCGATAAAATTTATCACTTTTTTTGTTGTTTCCAGAAGCAAAATTTTTGCGGCATTTTGACAAAAATCCATGAAATCCAGCTAAAATCAAAACTAAAAGAATTTTTGCGTGGAGCCAGCCACCAGAAGAAAATCCTATAAAATGAATTAACCAAAAGCCAAAAATAAAACTCAAAATCATTGCCGGATTCATAATAAATCTGAGCAATTTTCGCTCCATAACTTGTAAAGTCGTATCTAATTCAGAACCAATTTTCGCTTTAGTATGATAAACAAATATGCGCGGTAAATAAAGTAGGCCAGCCATCCAAGAAATAACTGAAATTATGTGCAGCGATTTGACAATCAGGTAGGTGTTTTCCATTGTTTTATTTTTTAAAATTTCTAAAAAGTGACGATAAAATCTATTGTTAAATCTAAAAACTACAAATTTTCTTAACTAGAGGTAAGTTATTCTTGAAATATTATCGCCATTTAATTACTCTGCAAGCTCCTAAAATTTAAACAATCTTTCATATGAAGCTTCTATCTGGTAATAGCAATTTGCCACTATCCCAAGAAATTGCAAAATATCTTGATGTTTCTTTGGTTAACGCCGAAATAAAACGTTTCGCCGATAATGAAGTTTTTGTTGAAATTAAAGAAAATGTTCGCGGTGAAGATGTTTTTGTTCTGCAATCAACCTCGTTTCCAGCCAATGATAACATCATGGAATTGTTGATCATGATCGATGCCTTGCGCCGAGCTTCTGCCAGAAGAATTACCGCCGTTATTCCATATTTTGGCTATGCCCGCCAAGATCGAAAAGTTGGACCAAGAACTCCAATTTCTGCAAAATTAGTTTCTAACATAATTGCTAAAGCTGGTGTTGATAGAGTTTTAACTCTCGATTTACACGCCGGTCAAATTCAAGGTTTTTTTGATATTCCACTAGATAATCTTTTCGCCGCACCTATTTTCTCCAGAGATATTAAAGAAAATTTCGGAGATAAAGATTTAATGATTGTTTCTCCAGATGTTGGTGGTTTGGTTCGAGCTCGAGTTGTTGCTAGTAAACTTGGCTGCGAGCTTGCTATTGTTGATAAAAGAAGGCCAAAAGCTGGAGTTAGTGAAGTTATGAATATTATTGGCGATGTTTCTGGTAAAGATTGTGTTATGGTCGACGATATTGTTGATTCAGGCGGAACTCTAATTAACGCTGCAGATGCGCTACTTAAAAAAGGCGCAAAATCGGTTTCCGCATATATCACTCACGGCGTTTTATCTAATAACGCTGCTTTAAAAATTGCTGGTTCCAGCCTTACAAACTTGATCATCACCGATTCTATAGCTCAAGGTGAAGAAGTTTTGAAGGCAAACAATATTCGCACAATCTCAACTTCTTCTCTAATTGGAGAGGCGATTAAGAGCATTTCAAATGAACGCTCTGTTTCCACTCTATTTGACTAGAAATAATCATATTATTTATAAATTTATCACTAAAAGATGCTTAAAAATTTTCTTTCCAAAAATAAATCTCTTGTAGAAAACCTTATCAAAAAATATAAAATTGCTGGCGCTGGCTTAATTTGTGGTTTAGCTGTTCTTGGGTTTTCAGTTCTTGCATCTCATGTTCTCTACAACCCTAAGCAAATCGTTACAAGGGGTTTTGAAATTGAAATTCAAACCGCTGAGCAAATTGCCGCAGAAAAAAATAAGCCTAAAGTTGTAATAAATATTGCCGAAATGATCGCCAATGCCGATTTAAAAGCTGGAGCTAAAGTCTTCAAGAAATGCGCTTCTTGCCACACATCAAATCAAAATGGCGCCAATAAAGTCGGTCCAAATCTCTATGCTGTTGTGGGAAGAAATAAAGCTTCAACAGTTGGATTCTCTTATTCCGATGCTTTAAAAGCCAAAGGTGGAAATTGGTCTATCGAAGACTTGAATCAATGGTTAGAAAAACCAAAAGATTTCATTCCTAAAAACAAAATGGCATTCGCTGGCCTTAAAAAAGATAAAGATCGCGCCAATGTTATTGCCTATTTAAAACAACAAACAAAATAGAATGCTAGATTTATTAGGGCTTTTTGCCGCTGGAATATTTGGAGCAATTTTCGGATCTTACTCAACTCTATTTGCCTATCGTTTGCCAATTGGCGAATCTTGTTTTGGCAGATATTTTGGGCCCAAATCTCGCTGTCCATCTTGCAATACAATCATTAGAACCAGAGAATTAATTCCAATCTTTAATTGGCTTTTCACCCTTGGAAGATGCGTAACTTGCAAAACCAAAATTCCAAAAACATATCTATTCATCGAGCTAGCCACAACGGCTTTATTCATGATTTGCTATTGGCAATTTTCTTTTAGTGAACAATTCATCATTTACGCAGCACTTTGCGCCGCCTGCGTTGTAATCGTTGCAACCGATTATAGCAGCAAAATTTTCCCTAATCAGGCACTAAATGTAATTTTAATTGCTGGATTAATAAACCGCGTTTTAATTGATGGCGGAATAATAGACATTGTCTTTTCTGTGGCAATTGGTGTGGTTTTTGCTTCAGTTTTTTACCAGCTTTTTCATAAAAAATTCAGCAGCTTCTTAACTAGCGAAAAACAATCTTTAGGATATGCAAAATTTATTGTGATTGTTTCAGTTTGTCTAAATCTTAACGATTTCCTACTATATTTTCTATCTGTTTGTTTAATTGTTGCTTTGCTAATAATCTCTGCAAAATCTTTAAAACAAACCAATAAGAGTCTTGGTTTTTCCCTAGTTGTTCCATTTTTATGGCTAATGCTTAATTTTTAAATATATCAAATATGTTCACTGACTACAAAGTAAAAGATATCAATCTAGCCGAATCTGGCAGAAAACAAATCAACCTAGCAGAAAACGAAATGCCAGGGTTAATGTCTCTTCGCGCAGAATTTGGTGATTCAAAACCACTAAAAAATGCTAAAATTCTGGGCTGTTTGCACATGACAATCGAAACTGCGGTTTTGATTGAAACTTTAATTCACCTAGGCGCAGAAGTTAGATGGAGTTCTTGCAATATTTTCTCAACTAACGACGCCGCCGCCGCCGCAATTGCTGCCGCTAAAATTCCTGTTTTTGCTTGGAAAGGCGAAACCGAAGAAGAATATGCTTGGTGTGTTCGCCAAACTATTAATGGTAATAAAGATTGGACGCCAAATATGATTCTAGACGATGGCGGAGATTTAACTTTGATGGTGCATCAAGAATTTCCAGAAATCTTAAAAAACATTAAAGGTGTTTCAGAAGAAACCACAACAGGAGTTCTTCGTTTAAAACAAATGGCAGAAGCCGGAAAATTAAAAATTCCAGCTATTAATGTTAACGATTCAGTTACTAAATCAAAATTCGACAATCTATATGGTTGTAAAGAAAGTGTGATTGACGGCGTTAAAAGAGCCACCGATGTTATGATTGCTGGCAAAACCGTTGTAATTGCTGGCTACGGAAATGTTGGAAAAGGTTGCGCTGAAGCTTTTAAAGTTCAAGGAGCTAAAGTAATTGTTACTGAAATTGATCCAATCTGCGCTTTGCAAGCTGCAATGTCAGGATTCGTCGTTCTACCTATGGAAGATGTGGCAAATGTTGGTGATATATTCATCACCACAACTGGCAATAAAGATGTGATTAATATTGATCATATGAGAGCAATGAAAAACCATGCAATTGTTGGAAATATTGGCCATTTCGATAATGAAATTCAAGTTGAATCTCTAAAAAACATGAAATGGGTCAACATTAAACCACAAGTCGATACTATTGAATTTCCTGATGGCAAACAAATAATTCTACTTGCAGAAGGTCGATTGCTTAATCTTGGATGTGCAACTGGACACAGTGCTTTTGTAATGTCGGCCAGCTTCACCAATCAAGTGATGGCGCAAATTGAATTATGGAAAAATAGCGAAAAATATTCCAACGAGGTCTATCTTCTACCAAAATATCTAGACGAAAAAGTTGCAACTCTGCATCTAGAAAAACTAGGAGTTAAACTTTCGAAATTAAATAAAGAACAAGCTGAATATATTGGCGTTGATCCTAAAGGCCCTTTTAAAAACGACGATTACAGATACTAAATTATAGATTGCTGCTCCGTTTTTTGCATTTCTTGTTAGTGAAGGAATTTTAATTTTTATTAAAATTTTTTAATTATCTTCACTAGCTAGAAGTGCAACGACGCGTCAATCCACCTTTAACAAAACAAGCAAGCTTATGGAAAATTTCTTAATCACCAAAGAAGGTCATAAAAAACTAAAAGACGAAATCAACCACCTAAAAAACGTTGCCAGACCAAACATCATCACCGCAGTGGCAATTGCTAGAGAACATGGAGATTTAAAAGAAAACGCCGAATATCACAGCTCTCGCGACAAACAAAGCATGATCGAGGCTACAATCGTAAATTTCGAAGACAAACTAGCTCGAGCTCAAATTGTTGATATTGCCGCTCTATCTGGAAATATTGTCCGATTTGGCGCAGCAGTAAAACTAGAAAACGGCGATAACGGCAAACAATTTACCTACAAAATCGTCAGCGAATACGAAGCCGACATTGATTCAGGCCTAATTTCTGACACTTCCCCAGTTGCCAGAGCATTAATGGGCAAACAAGTCGGCGACGAAGTAGAAATTCAAATTCCAGGTGGAATTGTCGATTACGAAATCTTAGAAATAGACTTTAAATAAAATCTCCTAGTCCCAGTACATTTCACTTAATAAGTTAGTAATTTACTAATTTAAACTTCCTAAAAATTCGGTCTAATAACCCTCCCCGTGAGGTTTATTAGACCGAATTCTGGTGGAAGTTTAGAAATTACTAAGTGAACTATATTGGTCCTCGGCCTAAATATTTTCCTAAATATTTTCTTTAAGTAAGGAACTTCAGATAAAAAATATCCAACTCAAGAGACATTGTTTCAAATCAGCACAATAACCAACTTTTTAAATTAATATTGTTGACACAAGCAAGATTTTGGCTTATAATGGATTATTAAATTACTACGCTTAAATATTTTTCTCTAATTTATTTTAATAACCAACCCCCCCCAAAAAAAATATGAATAAAAAAACTTTCAAACCAAACAATAAAAAAGCCTTCTCGTTAATCGAGTTGTCTATTGTTTTAATTATTATCGGTCTATTAATTGCCGGTGT
>JBLHNE010000105.1:0-5368 GCA_047619265.1 Rickettsiales bacterium
GAGAAGTTTTACCTCTAGCCTCACAGAGCGATACGTGAATCTCTAGATTCATACTGATGTGTCAACTTTTTTTCGGACACTGAATTATGATGTGACTAGCTTTTTCCGGACAGTTTTTACCAAAGAAACATCAAAACTATGTCCAACAAAACCAGATAAAATTATCCTTTAGAATTTAAGTTTTCATCCATTAAATTAGCGTTAGATTCCGATCAATCAACTGCACAAACGGCAAGAGATTTGGAGGTCAATCCCAATAGCCTTTACAGCTGGATGGCGAAATAATCTAATTATAACAAAAATAATCAAAAAAATATGACTGGTAATGCAAATTATTTTGAGGAAATCAAAAGTCTTAAAAAAGAAATGTTAATGGTCAAACAGGAGCGCGATCTACTAAAAAAGGCGGCAGCAAAGTTTGCGAAAGAATCACGGTAAAGTACGCATGAATAAGAAATAATAAAAATAATTTTCCAGTGTTGGTTTTGTGCCGATTTATGAAGGTTTCCAGCAATGGTTATTATGAGTGGTTGAATCGCCTTTCCAAGCAGCAGGGATATAGATAATCAAGAGCTGCAACTGCGAATAAAACAGGTTTTTGTGTCTAATCGCAATGTTTATGGCACTCGCAGGATTTCCAAAATATTAGCCAAAAATGAAATTGTGATTAGCAGAAAAAGAATTGGCAAATTAATGGCGTCTGCTAGTGTTTTCTGCAAGATTAAGCGCAAATTAAAAGTAACAACTGATTTGAAGCACAATAAGCCGATAGCCACTAATTTACTGGCTAGACAATTTGATGTTTCCGCTCCTGATAAATATTGGGCCTCCGATATAACTTGCATTCGGACTGGGAGTGGTTGGCTTTATTTAGCAGGTGGTAATTGATCTTTGCTCTAGGCAGGTTATTGGCTGGTCGATGGCTGATAATATGAAAGATAAATTGGTTAATGACGCTCTGACTATGGATATTTGGAAGATAAAGCCAAAAAATGATTAATCTGGCATTCCGATAGAGGCTCCCAATATGTTTCTGAGAGCTACAGAGTTATTCTGAAAGATCATGGCACTATTTCAATATATGATCCTAAAAAGGCAATTGCTGGGATAGCGCAGTTGCTGAATCATTCTTCTATAGTTTAAAAACTGAACTTACTAATCATTATCAATTTAAAAATGGGTAGGAGGCTAAAAATGTAATATTTGAATATATTAAGGTTTTTTATAATCGGATTCGGATCCACTCTGCTAATAATTATTTGGCGCCAGTTGAGTTTGAAAAGGTGAATAAAAAATACTTACAATCTGCTTAATTTAGTATCCAAAAAAGGTTGACACATCAAATTACAAAAGGAAATTTTTTAAAGAGCAGTTCTTATGAGAAATTGTTGATAGTTTTTGAACTTTATTTTTAAGAAATACTAAAAATAAAGTTCAAAAATATATAACGAAACTAAATGGTAACTATTTTTTTGCTGTTTTGGCTGTTGATTTGCTTTTAAACATATCAAGCATTCTCCAAGTGACTACGAAACCACCAAAGATGTTGATTGAGGAAAGAATAATGGCGGCAAAACTAACTATTCCAATAAGAAGAGATTGTGAAGCCCCAAGAGCAATGATGGCGCCAATTAGAATTACACCAGAAATTGCATTAGTTACAGACATTAAAGGAGTATGTAAAGCTGGAGTTACTTTCCAAACCACAAAGTAACCAACAAAACAGGCTAATATAAAAGCTGTTAATCCAAAAATGAATGGATCAATACCACCTCCGATAACACCAATTGAAGCAATTTTTCCAGCTAGTAAGTCGCTATCTACAGCAATACGATCAGAGATTTCAATAATTTCGTTAATTTGGCTCATAATAAATAATTAGTTAATAGTTACTTGTTTCTAGATACTAGTTACTAGTTACTAGTCACTAATGATGAGGTTTTTAATTTGCTCAAACCTTAGTAACTAGTAATTAGTAACTAGTAATTATTACCTTATTTTCCTTCCATAATTCTGTCGACCAATTGCTTGATAGTTGGAACAAAACCGTTGTCATAGAATGGATCCATTGCAAAACGATAAGCGTTGTGACCGGCAAACATTAATTGATTTTCAATATCAACATCATGTTTGATTTCTTGAAGAGTTTTTTGAATACAAAAACTTCTTGGATCGGCTTTTTTACCGTTATTATAATTTGATTCTGGAGTTTGCGTCCAATTGCTAAAGCGACATTGGCTCAAACAACCCATGCAATTAACTTGATCGGTTAAAATTTGCTCAGCTTTTAATTGACCAACAAAAATCAAAGTATCATCTGGAGTTTTCATGGCTTCGTTAAAACCATTTGCTATCCATTGATCAACTTTAATTTTATCTTCTGGTTTTATGTAAACTAATCTGCCTCTTTTACCAAATGCGATTTCGGAAGTAAAATCTCCTTCTGGTTTAGGACGATATTCAACTTGATGCGTTTCTCTTTCTTGCAGTTCTTTAATGAAATCATTTTCAACGGCAGACGAATAAAATCCTGTTGGGCTGAATCGATTTAGGTAAACATCACCTTTTTTTAAAGTTAAAAGCCTGTTTTTCCAAGAATCAGAAATTGGATATTCTTTTGTTAGAAGTGGACGAGTTCCAAATTGAAAAACAACTGGTCCAATTTCAGGATTATCTAGCCAATTTTCATATTCAGCAATATTCCAGACTCCTCCTGCCATGATGATTGGCACGTGATTTAGGCCAACTGAATTCATGAAAGTTCGTATTTCAGCAACTCTTGGATATGGATCTTGAAAAACTTTTGGATCTTCAGCATTAGAAAGGCCATTGTGACCGCCAGCTTTCCATGGGCATTCATAGACGATTCCACCAAGAAGTTCTGCTGTTTTTCCATAGCTTCTTTTCCAAAGAGCTCTAAAAGCTCGCATTGAAGAAACAATTGGATAGTAATGAACGTTATATTTTTGAGCAATTTCTGATAGACGATATGGCATTCCGGCGCCACAAGTTATGCCATGAACTAGACCTTTAGTTTGTTCTAAAATTCCATGAAGAATTCTTTCTGCTCCGCCCATTTCCCAAAGCACATTCATATGAACTGCACCATTTCCACCAGATATGTCGTGAGCTATTTTAGCTTGGGCGATACCACCTTGAATGCCGTAATTGACTAATTCTTCATGTTTTGCATGTCTTGTTTTTCCATTATAAACAACTGGAACTAAAACACCTTTTTCATCGTAATAATCGGCATTGACACCAGAAAAAGTTCCGACCGCTCCAGCTTTAGCAAATTGACCAGCCGTAACGCCAGTTGTAATTCCAATACCTTTTCCACCTTCAATGATTGGCAAGCATTCTCTATTGGAAATTTTTAGTGGTTTAATGGCTTTCAACACAGATTTTTTTGTTTAAATTAAGAAGCGTGGCAATATAGGCCGATAACCCAAATAATGCAATAAATTTATCAAAACAGGCTACTGATTAGAGGTGTTTTTTAAGCTAAAAAAACCTCTATTTACAAAGTTAGCTCATCAAAAAATCATCTAAATTGGCAAGCTTTGTAAAGGTAGTCTGCGGTATTTAATCCACACAGAAATTATTGTTCTAGTCAGAATTATGGCTGAAAACATTGAAGCCAAAATACCGATAGTAAGGGTTACCGCAAAACCACGAACTGCTCCACTTCCAAAAATATAAAGCAAGGAAGCAACAAGTAATGTTGTAATATTGGAATCGACAATAGTTCTAAAAGCTTGAGAAAAACCAGAGTCAATTGCTACAAGAATTTTCTTGTTTTGATTTCTAACTTCCTCTTTCATTCTCTCAAAAATTAATACGTTAGCATCGACAGCCATACCCATTGTTAGAACAATACCAGCAATACCCGGTAGAGTTAAGGTTGCTCCGAACCAAGATAGGAATGTTAAGATTATGGCAATATTAATAACTAGGGCAATATTGGCAATCAATCCGAAAAATCCGTAAAAAAACACCATAAATAATGCTACTAGAATAAATCCATAAATAGCAGCTGAAGTTCCGGAGCGAATAGAATCGGCGCCAAGAGATGGCCCAACTGTTCTTTCTTCAATAACTCCAATTGGAGCGGGAAGAGCTCCGGCGCGAAGCAATAGAGCAAGATCATTGGCTTCCTGAGTTGTGAAGCTTCCAGAAATAACTCCGGCTCCACCATTAATTACTCCATTAATTTTTGGCGCAGTAATAATTTGACCATCGAGGACAACAGCAAAAAGTTTGCCAATATTATTAGTAGTAATTTCAGCAAATTTCTTGGCACCAACATAGTTAAACTTGAATGATACTGCTGGCTGACCTTCATAGAAAGTAGTATTGGCATCAACCAATAAATCTCCCGTCAACATCGGATCTTTTTTAATTAAGTAAGAATTTCCATCAGCATCGTTCATTCTTTCTAAATCAAAATCTAAAGCGCTTAATTGCATGTCGCCATTAAAGTTTTTGTCGGAAACAAAATGGAAGGTTAGTTTGGCGGTTTTACCGAGTAGTTCTTTAATTTCTTGTGGGTTTTGGGCTCCCGGAACTTGTAGTAGAATTCGGCTTTTTCCTTGAGCTTGGATAATTGGTTCTTTGGTTCCAGTTTCGTCGATTCTACGGCGCACAATTTCAATTGATTGAGATATCAAATTTTGGCGCATTTTCATCAATCCAGAATCAGAGTAGGACAAAGATACTATTTTTTCGTTTTGATCGATATTAATATCGGAATCAAATTTTCTAATAATTTTTTTGGCTTTATCAGCATAATCTTCCTGAGCAAAATCAAAGGTAATATTATTTATTCCAATTCTAGAAACAGTGTTTAGACCTTCTTCAATGAAGCTAGATTTAAGTTCATCAGTTAAATTTGTGAGTTGTTCTTTAAGATAATAGTTAAAATCAACTTGCAATAGAAGATGAACTCCACCCCTTAAATCAAGACCTAGATTGACATGAGTTTTTGGTAAGTAGCTGTAAGGCTTAAGTTCTTTTTGAGACTCAGAAAGAAAATTAGGAATGCTGTAAATAATAGCGATAATACAAACCAAAAAAACTGCCAGAGCCTTGTAGGGGCGGAAACGAAACATATTATTTTTCTTTTTATTAAACTTTTAGTTACTTAGTGATAGTTTTGAAATCTTTATTTTTAAGAGATTTAGATTTGGTAGTTTTAGAACCAAGAGTTTTAGATCTAAGTTCTTTATTCTTGGAGGCATCATTAACTACATCGGAAATGCCTTGTTTTAGAACTTTAATAACAACATTTTCAGCAATTTCCAATTCAACAGAATCTTCTTTGCTATCAACTGATTTAATAACTCCGAAAATTCCACCATTAGTGCGA
>JBLHNE010000106.1:0-5339 GCA_047619265.1 Rickettsiales bacterium
AATGCTTAAAAGATGTAAAAAATATTGACGGATCTGAAGCTAATATTTCCGTTAAAACTCTCGAAGATAAAAGATCAGTAAAAAAACAAAAGGATAAAAAAGAAGCGACCAATCGAACAGAAATTGCAAAAAAATTACAGACATTAGGAATAGAGCCAAACAACATAGAACTTATTACAAACAATATAATAGGAAATCAAGAAGCATCAGATTTTCTTAGAAATAGTGGTGATGATTTGATGACTTTTTTTAAAAATAAGATTGAAAAGTCCATTGATTTAAAAAGTACAGATTCGGATAGTGATATAAAGTCAGATCTAGGAGTAATGAAATCTAAAAAATATGATGACATTAAAGAATGTATAGCATCATTTTGTAATGTGCTAAACTATAATGCCCCCAAAACAGATGGCACCATTAGCCCAAAGATTAATCCGGAGGTGACAAAGGTGGAATCTTTAGTTGCAAATGATGAACAAAAAATAAGTCGTGGTTAAGTAAAAAATGCTCCAAAAGTATCCCCAGTTCCATAAATATGGAAAAATTAAAATCGTCTAAAGCCTTTATTTGCATGGTGCTGTCACCGGGAATCGGACCCGGGACCTCTTCATTACCAATGAAGTGCTCTACCGCTGAGCTATGACAGCTGAAAATATATTTTTGAGGGATTAAAAATAGCGGCCAATTAAAGGATAAAAAAGGTCAAATGTCAATTGAAAAGCCAGATTAAAAGCTTTTAAGTAATCACCTCGCCTCTCAAAATGCTGTAAATACCAATATCAACATATTTTCCATTATGGTAGCGATGGCCTCTCAAATTGCCTTCAAACTTAAATCCGCATTTTTCTAGAACTCGATATGAACCAACATTATTAGGAATTGCGTAGGCTTCGATTCGATTAAATTTCTTTTCCAAAAAAGCATATTTAACCACCGCTCTAAGCGCCTTACTCATTATTCCTTTATTCCAATATTCTTTAGCTAAATCATAGCTGGCCTCAATTCGATTGTGCATTCTATTAATTCCAGAAACACCAACTGAGCCAATCATTTTATCGTCAGATTTTCTGGCGATGGCAAAATAAATTCCGTCATTATAATTGTAGACATTTATCCAATAATTAATTTCCGTTCTGGCCTCTTCGACATTTCTAGGAATAGACGAAACAATATGTTCATTAACTACAGGATCTCCATAATATTCCAAGAAACTCTCCGCATCTTCCAAAGTTTGTTCGCGTAAAATGTAATCTCCCAAATCTATAATCGGAAAATTCCTTACTGGAGCTTTACTATTCTCTAACATGTTGTTTAAATGAGTATTTTTAAAATTGAAAAACGGACAATAAATGACAATCACAAAAAAAACAGCCAAAAATTCACTGACCAATAAAATTAATTGCCAAAAAATATTTGGCTTTGATGTTGGGTTTGAAGTTTTTGGTTTTGAAGATAAGAGTAACTTGGTTCCTAAAATTGACGAGAATTATGTTTTTGACATTGGCACAACCAAGGCAATTTTAGCTGGCTTGATGTTTGGCCAAAAAACATTGCTACAAGGAATGCACGGAACCGGAAAATCAACTCATATTGAGCAGGTTTGCGCTCGCCTTAATTGGCAAGTTTTAAGGGTAAATTTTGATTCTCAAATTACTCGTTTAGATTTAGTCGGAAAAGATGTCATCACTTTAAAAGATGGCAAGCAAATCACTGAATTTAAACGAGGAATAATTCCCTTCACCCTAACCCGCCCAATCACTTTGGTTCTTGACGAATATGATGCGATTAGAACCGATGTTTCTTTTGTTATTCAAAGGCTTTTGGAGGAGGAAGGGAAATTTGCCCTACTCGAGGAAAATGAAATTTTAAGCCCTCATGAACATTTCAGACTTTTTGCAACTTCTAACACCATTGGAATGGGAGATGATTTAGGAATTTATCACGGAACCAACCTAATTAATCAGGCTCAAATGGATCGCTGGAATATTGTGGCAACTTTAAATTACTTAAGCGAAGAAAAAGAAATTGAGATTTTGTTAAAAAAATTGCCATTTTTAGCTAAAAAATCTAATGAAAATGTTGCAAAAATGATGGTTAGAATGGCTAGTTTAACCAGAGAAGGATTTAGAAATGGCGATCTTTCCAACCTAATGTCACTTAGAACTTTAATTTCGTGGGGAAAGAATTTTGAAATTTTTGGCGATTTGAAACAGGCTTTTATTTTAAGTTTCTTGAATAAATTAATCGAAGAAGAAAAATTGATTTTGCAGGAATATTATCAAAGGATTTTTGCATAAAAAATTTCCTAAAATTAACGCATTATTAACCAATCGTATTTAATAATACTAGAAGTTGAATTTTTCCGAAGAAAAAGATCAACAAAAATTGACTTCTAAAAAAAATTCCTATACAAAATGCTCTCTTTTTAATAGAGAAGTTTTCTTAGGAGAGGTGGCCGAGTGGTCAATGGCAACAGACTGTAAATCTGTCCGCGTAAGCGTACGAAGGTTCAAATCCTTCTCTCTCCACCAAAACTATTTATGCGGGTGTAGCTCAACGGTAGAGTTCTAGCCTTCCAAGCTAGCCGTGAGGGTTCGATTCCCTTCACCCGCTCCAAAAATATTTCTTTTTTTGGAGCTTCCCCATTATTATCATATAACTTTCCAAAATTATTTTCGAACTGCTTATTGCAGGAAAATTTCTAAGATCTCTGCATTTTTCTCTTGACCACAAAACCTCTAGCCAATCTAATCTACTTTCAAAATACATCTTTTTTTAAAAAATTTAATACAAAATTCATTCGCATGGAACATAAGGAAAACACAATCTATGGCACAACAATTCTTTCTGTGCGCAAAAATGGTAAAGTCGTAATCGCAGGCGATGGTCAGGTTTCGCTCGGTTCAACGGTTCTAAAATCTACCGCTAGAAAAGTTCGCAAACTAGGAGATGGCTCAATAATTGGCGGCTTTGCTGGCGCCACCGCAGATGCTTTTACGCTATTTGAAAGATTGGAAAGTAAATTAGAACAATATCCAAATCAATTAACTAGAGCTTGTGTTGAGCTTGCTAAAGATTGGCGCTCCGATAGATATTTGCGTAAATTAGAAGCAATGATGGTGGTGGTTGATCAAAATACTTCACTAATTTTAACTGGCGGCGGCGATGTTTTAGAGCCGGAAGATGGAATTATTGGCATTGGTTCGGGTGGAAATTTTGCTCTTTCTGCAGCACGAGCTCTAATCGATATTCCAGATCTTAGCGCCGAAGATATTATTAAAAAATCAATGAAAGTTGCTGGAGATTTGTGCATCTATACCAATCACAACATCACAATCGAATCTTTGTAAAAATATTAATAATTAGAATGAAAAACATAATTAACATTTTTTTACTTTTTCTGCTACTTTTAAGTCCCCAAATTGCCAATGCAGTTAATTTTAAAATCGATTCCAGAGACATTCCTAAAACTAAAATTCTTGTCAACGCTACTGCGAATGCGAATTCTCAAAATCAAAATGCACCAAGAGCCGCTATTGGTGAAATATTGTCCAGAATAAAAAATAACCTTCAAAGCACCGATCTATTTGAGATTGTTCAAAGAAGCATTCCAAATTCCAAGGCCAGAAGTGATAACGATTTATCCATTGAAAATATTCCAGATTTTGCCAAATATAATTCTTACGGAGTTGGAATGATTCTAATTATGGATGTCAAATTTAATCAAGATGAAGAGTTGGAAATTAAAATGCGCCTTTGGGATTCGCTAGATGAAAGACAAATTTTTGGAAAATTTTACTCCGCCAGCAACGATAATTACAAAAAACTTGCCAATCTTATTTCTGATGAAATTTTCAAAGCTGGAACTGGTGAGACAATGGGAAATTTCGATAGCAAAATTGTCTATATTTCAGAAAGTGGTCGGGCCACAAAGCGTGTTAAAAGAATTGTAACTATGGATTTTGATGGAGAGAATAGTCGCTATCTAACCAGTGGTCGTGACTTAGTTCTGACGCCAATTTTTTCTCAAAAAAATGAAATTCTGTTCGTTAGGTTTTTTGGATCAAGCCCTCAAATTTATAATCTAGACACCAGAAACATGTTGGTTCGCAAAGTTGGCGGCTTCAGGGGCACAACTTTTGCTCCAAATATTAGTCGCAAGAATCCGAATTTATTGGCATTTTCGATGATCAAAAATGGTAACAGCAATATTTATCAAATGAATCTATTTACCAATCAAATTGAACAATTAACTAACAGCAGATCTATTAACACCACCCCATCATATTCTCCGGATGGTAGTCAGATCGTGTTTAGTTCTGATCGTAGCGGATCTGAACAACTTTATATTATGAATTCTAATGGCGGATCAGATAGAAAAATTAGAACCGAAAGAGGCTCTTATTCCAAACCTATGTGGTCTCCAGACGGTAGATCTATAGCCTTTACCCGATTAAGAGATAATCTATTTAATATTGGAATAATTGACGCCGATGGCAGAAATCAAAAAAATCTTACTAGCGGCTATTTAGTTGAAGGAGCCAAATGGTCTCCATCTGGAAGATATATAATATATAGTAGAAAGAATGGCGCTTATGGAAAAGCCAGCATTCCTAAGCTTTGGATAATTGATGTTTTAACTGGATTTGAAAGAGAACTTCCCACTAACCCCAATGAGGGAGCCACAGATCCAGATTGGATTATGAATTAAAACCTTGGATTATGGCTATTTAGAAATATGAAACAGAACTTCGTTTCTTCTCAAAAAAGGAAGGGTGAATGGACCGTTGTAAGTTGCGCGGATTGGATTTTCTAAATCAGCATTAATTTTTTCCTCTTTAATTTTTGCAATTAATTTATTTTTATTATTTGTAAAGTTTTTCTCACTTCTAAATCCAGAGAATCGAATCGCAATAAGTTGCTGATTTTTCATTTCACGAAATTTAATCTTATCATCTTGCGGATTTGGCAAATCTTTAAGATTAATATTTTTTGGCATCACGAAGGACATTGTCGATTTATTACCACTATATTCCTGAAAAACCGGAGTGGTCATACTAATTTCTTGCTTTTCTTCATTTCCACCAGAAATGAATTTAAATAGAACTCGAAAGGCACTATCTTCTTTATCTATGGTAGAAACTTGCGCCAAAACTAGGGTTTCATATTCCCTGATTTCAATGTCTTCTGAAAGTTTTTGAATAGCAACATATGGTGCCGTTTCATATGCGAAGGCACTTCCAGAGAATAATGTTAGCAAGATAAATATTTTTAGGTTTTTCATTGTTTAGATTAATTATTTAATTTCCAAAGCAGTTCCACATTTCCTGCAATGTTTG
>JBLHNE010000107.1:0-5286 GCA_047619265.1 Rickettsiales bacterium
CTCGAAATGTGTCTTTAAAACCTAAAAGACCAGTAATAGAGGCTTCTTAGCCAGTTCTATTTTTCATTTAGGTCGTTCCTTTCTCTCTTTAAAAACTAATAAATTTTTCTAAAATCGGGGTAAAAATTCTCCTGATCGAAGTTTGGGTCGTCCTTATCCATTTTTGGTACACACCACAGAACACTAGTTTGGTAGGATTCGTGTTTAAAGTTGGTGGCGGATCAATTTATTCTTATTTTCAGCTTCCATGACCAAATTCCAGAAACTGGTTTTTCTGCCATGATCTTGCAATAGCTCAGCCTCAAATTCCTTATGGCTTGGAACATCAATCTTGCCACGAAATCGTTCATCACAATCTTTAGCCTTCACATAGTCGCTAATTGCGTAAGAATAATATTTTGAGTTCGCTTTTTCCAAAACGGACAAAGTCATTGAACGATAAAGAATTGCCGCGGCTTCAAATTCACCAGATTCAATTAAGAAAGCGGCTATTTCTCTTAATAATTTGTAATTTGATCCGCTAATGTCTGACTGTCTTTTAAAAATTGTTTCTCTGATTAAAACTGGCTCATTCAACCACATTAAGAAATTTACTGATAAGTCGATGTCTAGATGATTTTTGGCAATTTCAATTGCCTGGGCTTGATATTTTTTAAATATCTCCTCATCGGGCTCGTTATCTAAAAACTCAACATAATATCTCTCATTGAGAAATTTACCGAACATTTCCCATCTAATTTCCTGAGCTTCTTTTGTTCGATTTAAGCCAGTTAGAGCCGATATTTTGTAATCAGCAATCATATCAAGTCTTTTGTAATATTTCGAATTATTGATCCAATTCAAAGCCTCTTCGAATCTTTGTGCTTTTAACAAACGTTTGACAATTTCCATTGCCTTTCTTTCATTAGAATCATCGATTTGACAAGCCTCGATGTATTTATCGACATTACCTAATTCGTCAGCCACATCGCGAAGTAAGTCAACTGACCGACCTTTTCTGGATTGATAGTGATGTTTTTTGGCTAGAATTTCTAATTTATTTAATCCGTCAACTCCAATAATTGAGCTAAAATATTCAACCAGATTATCAGCAAAATCATATTCGTCAGCATTGCTTAATTCCAATATCATTAAAATGATTTCATCAATATTGATCTTGTCAATTCTTTGATAGCAATTTGCCAAATCTCGCCCCAATGAATTAAGAGGAACTTGACAATTCCCATATGAACTATCGACATTTTCAATAATCTTGCTGGCATTTTGCAAAAATAATCTGAATAAATCAGCAGCTAAAACTGGGTCGTAAGGAAAAAGATCAGAAGCAATACTTTTTCTGATTAAATCTAGTTTTTTGCCATAAGCCTCGCTTTGGTAATAATCGTGAAACTTTTTGCTATTAGCTAGCGAGGTTATTTGTTTTCTAATTGATGATGCATATTTCTTGGTGGATGTTTTAGCAAGAAGGGCTTTTTCTAATCTTTTCTCGACATTTCTGTCAAAATCAGAAATTTCTACCAATATTTCTGATAATTTAACCACTCCTAGACCAAGTAGGGATTCAATTGTTATTTTTTCTTTTTTTGTCGGCATTTGGAAAAATATTTAAGATTATTATCTTTCAAATAATAGGTTTATTATTTTTAAAATAAATCTTAAAAAAAATCTCTGCATTCCACTTGACTTCCCCTTCTTATCACTCTTGGAGCTAGTTAATAAAAAAGAATTGTATGAATCTGCTATCAAGCGCGCGGAAAATAATGGGCGGGAGCTGCCTTTGAACACCTCATGTCAAGAACAGGTTGGATAATCTGAGATCGAAAAAACAAGACAAAGCAAGTGGATTAATCAGGACTAGATAGGGAATTAGAGGTTGCTCCAAATAATAAATAATTTGTGGAACGATTTCAAAATGCTTACAGCTTAATGAAGAATAAAAATCAGCTGCGCCAGTTAGTTTGCAAATAATAGTCCTGATAAAATTTCAACTATTTGAAAGTAGCGCTCGATGCCAGTCTTAGTATGTAACTGTGACTTTTTTTACTTGAATTAGCGGTAAAATAATCACCTAAAATATTAATTTTTTTGGCTTTTAACAAACAAAAAGTCGCCATTGCAAAATACGACTAGTGCCAAGGACGTCTAAGTAAGATACTTTAGAACTCAAATTTTGGCAATTTCTATCAAAAATATTTAGGATAGTGAAACATTAATGTTAAAAAATGACGGCTTTAAATAATTAAATTATCTTGGCCATTTTATCCAAAACAATTTTTAATTAATTGATTGAGGGGAGGGTGTATTCGCTTTTTTTGTCTATTAGCCATAAACATGTAGAAGGTGCTGCTAATTCCGGTGCCAAATAAGATTGTCGAACTGACAATGTGAACCCATTTAAGAATTATTTAATCCGTTGATGATTTAATTGAGCATGATAAAAATTAGCGACCCAATATTTTAAATATTTTATGAAAGAAAATAAACAGCCAATCTTTAAATCAATTTTTGGATCAACTTGGAATGATTTGCCAATTGTGATGCAGAAGCATTATGTGAATCTTCCAAATAGCGAATATGTAGTGACAATAAAAGGCTTTATGAATATTAAGTTCAACTGGTTTGGGAGGTTGTGCACCCCGTTATTTATAATATTTGGCACTTTAATTCCATTTTAAGGAAAGAATATTGAAACAATTATGCATTACGAAAGTAGTTTGAGGGATAATTCTCTGTCTTTTGATCGCATTTTGAATTTTCCGCATAAAAAACCATTCCATTTTAAATCGAAAATGATTCCGCTAAAAAACAGTAAAATCATAGAATTTATGGGTTTTGGTCTTGGCTAGTTTATGGATTATGTCTATGAAGACAACTTGGTAAAACTTAAACATCGTGGATATGTTATTAGAATTTTAGGTTTTAATATTTCGGCACCAGCAAGTCTTTTAATTGGAAAAGGCTATGCGCAGGAGAGGGCGATATCTGATGATAAATTTGAAATATTTGTAACTATTACCTACCCATTATGGTGCAAAATTTATGAATATGATGGTCTATTTCAAATAGTTACAAAATGAAGAAAATTTTAATATTAGGCGAATAGGGCAATTTTGGTTGGCGAATTTCAAGGTCTTTAGCAAAAGCTGAAATTCCAATTATTATTTGCGGTAAAAATGAGCATAAATCTGCCGATTTAGCTAGCAAATTGCAAACTCAATTTCAATGATACATAAAAAATATTCCGATCTCAAAAGAAGAGCTTCAGATTATTTTAAGGATTAATTCAGAAGAAGAAAAATTTCTTTTGTTTGAATCACTACCAGAAAATTCTCTTTTAGGTGATCAATTTGAAGAAATAATTCTCTATTCCGAAGGAGCAATAAAAGCATCATTGCGATTGATTATATGAAAGATAAAATGATGAAGAATTCTTTTTCTGTTGATAATTTTGGCAAAATTTCTGGCCATATTATTTCTCAAGAGAAATTCATGCCATGTCATGCTATTCATATGCGTGAAACCTTAATAACTTAGATTAGCTATCAAGAAATAAAAGAAGTGATATCTAATAAGGGAGATAATTTTGTTGTGGAATTTTTGGAACAGGAAAGTTGAATGATAAAGCAAAAGAGATAATTTTATCTGCTTGGATTAAAGGTTCCGATCAATACACTATGGAAATAGGCGAGGAAATGAAGCAAATTTTTACAAAAGAAAGTGATTGGCGCACAAAAGTTAATCAATCTTTTGAAGCTAGAAATAATCAACTAATCAAGGAAGGGGCTTCCCCTTTGATTACGACTGAAAGATCTAGTTCGAGAAGGGCGGAAAGTTTAGAAGAACAATTTACCTTATCTCGATCTTAATTTACGCGCCAATCAACATGTATTTTTGGTCAAACTAAAAACTCTTGTTTAGGAAAATTTCTAGGCACGATAAATAAAAATATTAATAATTAAAAAACAAAATGACTCAAAACAACATAGAAAATAAAGCATCGGATAATTTACCTGAAAATCACCCTAAAATTCACAACAAAACTGGAGTTTTGATCATTAATCTTGGAACCCCAGACAATTATGATTATTTTTCGGTTAGAAAATATTTGAAAGAATTTTTATCTGATCAAAGAGTGATTGAGGTGAATCCGATTTTGTGGAAGCTGATTCTTAATTTCTTTATTTTGCCACTTCGTCCACTCGCTACTGGCAAAAAATATAAAGAAATTTGGATGAAGGAAGTGGGTGAATCTCCTTTAAAATATTACACCAGATCTCAAGCCGAAAAACTCCAAAAGCTGGTTAGCGAAAAAGATTCAGATTTGATAGTTGATTATGCAATGCGCTATGGAAACCCATCAATTGAGTCAAAAATTGACGAATTAATGAAGAAAGGATGCAAAAAAATCATCTTTATTCCACTTTATCCGCAATATTGCGCCGCCACAACAGCGACAGTTTCTGATGAGATTTATCGAGTTATGAAAAAAATTAGATGGCAGCCAGAAATCAAAATTGCCAAGCAATATCCTGACAACAAAATCTACATCGAAGCTTTGGTTGACAGCGTTAAAAACCACATCAAAACTCTAGATTTTAAACCAGACGCAATTCTTTCTTCTTACCACGGAATTCCGAAAATATATTTTGAAAAAGGTGATCCTTACTCATGTTTTTGCCGCAAAACTAACCGTCTATTTAGTGAAGAACTTGCCAAGCAAAATGTAGGAATAGAAAACCACATTAGTTTTCAGTCCAGATTTGGCCCCAAAGAATGGCTTAAACCATATACGGCAGATGTCTTGAAAGATTTAGTTAATAACGGAATTAAAAATCTAATCGTCATCACCCCTGGATTTGCCGCCGATTGCATAGAGACTTTGGAAGAAGTTGACATGGAATATCGCGATTTATTTTTAGAGCTTGGTGGTAAGAATTTCTCTTTAGTTCCTTGTTTGAATGACAGCGATGGCGGAATTAAAGTTATTAATGATCTACTTGAAAAGAATCTGTAGGTCAAAATTCTAACGGAATTTTTAAAATTATCCAAATCAACCATTCTTAAATTTTCCTATTTGCTGATAAATATATTTCTTCAAATAGTGGTGAATAGTATCTTTAATGTTTGTTTAAAAAATGGGCACCTTTCAAATTAGGCAGGAAGAGTTTGGAGTGATGATTTTATAAAACAAAAGGCCTGTGAGTAACCTCAAAGACCTTTTAGCAGGCATTAAATGAAGCAGATTTTAAGTATTTTCTATTCACCCTTTTAAGCTTCAGCGGAGCT
>JBLHNE010000108.1:0-5181 GCA_047619265.1 Rickettsiales bacterium
CAGCACGCCTTTATTTATCCTTAAAGATGTAGCTAAAAATATTGAAATTTCGGTGCTTTTAACTGGCGACGAGCAAATTAGAGAATTAAATAAAAATTACCGCGGGAAAGATCAACCTACTAATGTTTTGTCGTTTCCACTTCTCGATGGAACAAAAATTAAGAATGGCGATTTTAGTAATTTTCAGATTGATTTTGGACATCTTGCTTTGGGAGATATTGTGGTTTCCTACCAAACTGTGTGGAAGGAATCTGAGCAGCAAAAAAAGGAATTCGACGATCACCTTACCCATCTTTTAATTCACAGCCTGCTGCATTTAATTGGCTTTGATCACATTTTCGATGCCGATGCTAAAATCATGGAAGAGTTAGAAACTGAAATTTTAGCAGGAATGGGAATTAGGAATCCCTACGAGGTTCTTTAGGTTATTTCGATGAAAATGAACGAAAATTTCTCACTACTTAATATTTTTTAATAGAGAGCCCCGCCAAAATTATTGGTCTAATAATCTTCCTTTTGAGAGTAGAAGAAATTAAAAAAACTTGGTCTAAACATGTTTTTTACTATTAAGACCGAGTATTTTTAAGATCTTTAACTATCAAAAGGAAATTTGTTAGACCGAGTGTTTTGGTGGGATTTCTATTAAAAAACACTAAGTAGTGAATCATTTACTAATCTAAAACTACTAGTGTCCCACTAAAATTTTGAGGCTTAGAGTAGCTTATTTAGGCACTAGGCGCTAGTCGTAGTTTGTAACTGAGACTTTTGTCTGCTAAAAAGCAAAGAAATTGACACTTTAGGTGATTATTTTGTTGTTAATTTTAATAATCAAAAGGTCGCAGTTGCAAACTACGACCGGCACCGAGAGTTATTTTAAGTGCAGAAATTTAGTGGGACAATAGAGATCTAAAACTACAGAATCTTGGCCAATCCCTTCGAAAATAATTCTTCATTTAAATAAAATCCCTCTTCAAAAACTTCTATTTTACTCTTCTTAACATCGCTGCTTTTAGAGTAGAAAACATCGGCCACATATCTGCCGAAAATGTCGATTTTATTGGTTCTAATTACTAAAGATTCCAAACCAGCACAAAGATTTTTCAAATATTCAAACGATTTTTGACCCCCTTCTGTTTTAATTTCAGGTGCGTCAATGCTGGCCAGACGAACTCTTTGTTCTTTAATAACTTGAAAACCAAGATCAACATTTAAAACTAGAGTGTCGCCGTCAACCACATTAATTATTTTGGCTCGGTAAAGATAGTTAGCCTTAATTGGGCGTTTAATTTGTGATGAATTTGGAGATTCTGGTGCTTTAAAATTCTTGAGCTCATTTTGCATTTTCGCCACATTCCAATTCCCCTCTTTGGCTTTTTCTTCAAATTGATGGCGCAAATCTTCATTGTTAATTGTTAGCAAATATTTGTAGTGCGACCATGTGAGATTGCTTTCTTCAGGAGGATTATTTTTGTAGGTTTTGAAGAATTGCACTGAGCGCTGCAAAGTTGCTTTGTCAATTTCTAAATCTTCGGAAAGTTTGTTAATGGTAAGGGTAAAATAATTGGCATTTTGAGTGAGATTTTCATTTTCAATTCTTTTACCAATTTGCCAATAGGTTTGAATTAATTGTTGGCGGGCGAAATTCTCAATATTAGCTTTAGTTGCCAGAATCATTTTTGAAAGATCACCAAGCAAGCTTGAATATCTTGAGTCGGTTAAGATTTGATTAGTCATTGTGAAAGATTGTTTTTTAATATTAACTCGCCGCTACTAGTAGCGGCGAGTTAATATTAGAATGTAGATTTTGTTTAGAAAGATGAAATACCGTGAATAACTCTTGGATCTAAAAGTCTTATTGCTACTGGATCTTCTTCTCTTATTCTCTGACCATTTTCTTGCATTCTTCGCTCTCCTTCTTGTCTAGATTGATTCTGATGAATTATTTGATCAGCTTTATGCCTGGGCAAGATCTTGGTACTTGGTTTTTTTGTCACACTAGAAATATTTCCCACATCGCCCCTTAAATTAAAAAATTAATAAAATACTTAAATTCAGAAAAATTATTTTCAATGAAACTAGTTTAGAATAATAAACTTGTGCTTAAAAATATTTTTTCAATAATCATCAATAGAAAATCTAAAAATATTTTAAAAAACCACCAACCCAAACCCAAACCCAAATGCCACTATTTAACTGGCTTAAAACCTCATTATCAGGCGATCAAAATAGCTACATTTTATGGATTCCAGTGTTTTTTTCCTGCGGAATTATTCTTTATTTTAGCTTTCCAAATAATTCCTACCTCTTACCTATTTTCTTATTTTCCTTCTCAATATTCCTAATTTATTACTTTAAATATCAAGCCTTTAACATTGCTATTATTGCTTCAGCAATTTTCTTAAGCGGTTTTTTATGGGCAAAGTTCTACACCGAAAGAATTGTTTTTACCACCACAATTAAACAACAATTCTACGCCACAGCGCTGGGAACAATTGAAGAAATAAATATTCGCCACAATTCAGTTTTAAAAAGAGATTCCTCCCGTATTACCTTAAAAAATGTCGATCTATTTAAGGCTGGAACTAGGGAGGGAGATATTTTAGAAAAAAAAGTTAAAAAGATTTCTGGTAAGAAAATCCAAGAAAAGAAAATCCAAGAAAAGAAAAATCTGGCAAAAAAACCTCGCAAATCAAAACCTAAAACCAGCAAAACCATTACCAAAAACTACTTAAATGTTGCTGGATACCAAGAAATAAATCGAGAATTTTTAAGCACAAGCTACAAATCTCAAGAAAAAAACTGGCTAGGAAATAAATATTTAAATCCTCCCAAGAAAATTTCCTTAGGGGTTAATACCAAATTAAACGGCGCCAAAATTGGTGATTTAGTGCAAATAAGAGTGTTTTTAAAACCCTACGACCAGCCTTATTTTAAGAATGGATACGATGCTGCTTTTAACAATTATTTTAAAGGAATTGGCGGTTCTGGTTTTGCGGCTTCAGATTTGATAATTTTAGAATCCACCCAAGAAAATTCGCTGCTAAAATTTGTAGTAAATGATTTTTCCATGTCTATTGAAGTTTTACGCCAAAATATTTCTCGCAGAATTATTGATCAAATGGATCGAAAAGAGGGTGGAATTGCCGTTGCTTTACTAGTTGGTAATCGCCAAATGATTAATCCAGAAATTCTACAAACCATTAGAAATTCTGGCTTAGCCCATTTAATTGCCATTTCTGGTTTACATTTCACGTTGGCTGCGGGAATTTTCTTTTTCTCTATTCGCTTCCTACTCAGCCTTAATCAATATTTCACTCTGCATTTTGGCATTAAAAAAATTGCGGCTTTACTGGCAATTCTGGCTAGCTTTTTCTATTTATTAATCGCCGGAATGCCCATTCCTGCCATTCGCGCTTTCATCATTATTTCCCTAGTTTTCACCGCAATTTTGATCGATTTAAAACCTAATTCTTTTAGATCGTTAGCTTTTGCGGCTTTGGCCATTTTAATTTTATCTCCAAATGTAATTTTCTCGGTTAGTTTTCAGCTTTCATTTGCGGCAATTTTAGGTTTAATTTGCCTTGCTGATTCCACCAAAAAACTGCACATCAACTCATCTTTTCGGCCATTTTATTTAAAATTTGGCTTTTATTTTCTAGGAATAATTCTCTCTTCAGCCGTGGCGACAATTTTTACCACGCCTTTTTCGATCTATTATTTTAACAATTTCATTTCCTTTGGAATTTTTGCCAATCTTGCCGCCATTCCAATTGTCACTTTTTTAACAATGCCACTGGGATTTTTAAGTTTAGCTCTAATGCCTTTTAATCTTGAAAAAATTGCACTTTTTCCCATGCAAATTTCGATTGATTGGATCATTTCAATTGCCAATTTTACCACATCAATCAAGCATTCCTATTTGCCGGTTAAAAATATTTCCTCTCATTCTTTTGGGTTAATTATTTTTGGTGGATTGTGGTTTTGCTTGTGGAAAAAAAGTTGGAGATTTCTGGGTTTTGCGCCATTAATTATTGGGATTTATTTGGCCTACCAAACTCCAATTCCCACATTCTTAATTGATGAAGAAAAAAAACTTTTTGCCTTTCACTACAACCAAAAACTAATTTTCCCCAAACCTTCTAAATCTAGACAAGCCAGAGATTGGGCGAAAAAAATTGGTTTAACCAAAGTTAGTAATTTAAAAGATTTGAGCGAGGAAGAGAAAAGAGATTTAAAACTGAATTGCGTAGAAGAATTTTGCGAATTTGAACTAGAAGGAAAAAGAATTTTGGTTTTGCTGGGAAGGAATAAAATTAATCAATTTTGCCAATTGAAATTTGATTTATTGGTTAATTTAAAGCCCAAATATCAAATTCCAATTTGCCAAACAGAACTACCTAACCCCTAGAACATGGCAGATTGCCATGGTTAAATCGGATCTGTTTAAGGTGTAGAAATGGAAATCGTCAACACCAGCTTTGTGCAAAATTCGGCATTGTTCAACTGCCACAATAGCGGCGATTAATTTTCTGGTTTCTTCATTTTCATCGAGATTGACGAAAATTTCCGACATCCATTTAGGAATAGATGCTCCGCACATTTTAGAAAAATGTTTAACTTGCTTCACATTGCTGACCGGCAAAATTCCAGGAACTATTGGAACTTCAATTCTGGCGGCGCGGCATTTATCGACAAAGCGCAAATAAATTTCGCTGTCGAAAAAGAATTGGGTAATAATGCGATTAGCGCCCGCATCTACTTTGCGTTTCAAATGATCAATATCGACTTCCAAGCTTAAAGCTTCTGGGTGCATTTCTGGATATCCTGCTACTGAAATTTCAAAATCAGCAATATTTTTTAATCCTGCAACTAGCTCGCTTGCATATTTGTAGCCATCTTTACGCAATTGGTAATTGGGGGTTGAAGCCGGCATGTCGCCACGAAGGGCCACAATATGTCGCACTCCGGCCTCCCAATAATTTCGGGCAATTTCGTCAATTTCAGACCTTGAAGCACCCACACAAGTGAGGTGCGAAGCTGGTTTGAGACTGGTGTTTTGTAGGATTTTTTTAATAGTGTTGTGAGTTCTCTCGCGAGTAGAACCTCCAGCTCCGTAGGTTACCGAAACAAAACTAGGGTTTAAAACCTCTAAATTTTTAATCGATTTCCACAATTTTTCTT
>JBLHNE010000109.1:0-5159 GCA_047619265.1 Rickettsiales bacterium
GTAATGTGGTTAGTCCTTACGTGGAAATTGACTGGATTAAAAGTTTTGAATATAAAGAAAAAGTTGATGGGGTAGAACAGGTTAAAAATATTTCTCACGAAACTGCTATTGATTATTTTAGATATTTCTTGCTTAAGGAAGTTCCTTTTGGAAATGATGGAGATTATAACCGTGAAAGTCTGATGAATCGTGTAAATTCTGAATTATCTAATAATATTGGCAATTTGATTCAAAGAAGCTTGTCGATGATTGTTAAAAATTGTGATGGAGTTTTAACATCCTTCAGAAAGTCTAAATTTGAATTAGATGAGCAGGTTTTAAAAATTAAAGACGATATTAACAATCTTGCCTTTAATCGGGCTTTGGAAAAGATTATTGATCTTTCTAACGACGCTAACAAATATTTTAACGACAGCGCTCCTTGGAAATTAAAAAAAGAAGGAAAGGATGAAGAAGTGAATGAGATTCTGTTTGAGACAGCTGAAAACATTAGGATTATCGCGATTTTGCTTTTGCCATTTATTCCAAATTCTGCAACTAAAATATTGGATTTAATCAATATCAAGATCGAAGAAAGAAATTTTGAAAGCTTAGAGAAGACTCTAGAATCTGGACATAAAGTTAATTCTCCAGAAATTATTTTTCCTAACCTTAGATAGGATTTGGGATTTAATCTATTATTTATCGTAGTTCTTAAATAGAAAGAATCTGAATTTGTAAGGAAGTATTGACAAAATTCTCATTGTTGATGCAAAAAAGAAAGGAAATTTAATTTCAAATTTATTTTTTGATAGGTTTTTGATGATTATTTTTGCAGCTTTACCG
This sequence comes from Rickettsiales bacterium, assembly GCA_047619265.1. GTDB lineage: Bacteria > Pseudomonadota > Alphaproteobacteria > Rickettsiales > UBA1997 > JAJTCH01. The sequence goes on from JBLHNE010000109.1 coordinate 826, forward strand.
GGTTCAATTATTCCAGGCATTTTAAAGTTATTTTGATCGGTCAATCTGGTTTTTACAAAACCAGGATTTATTAACTGAACTTTGGTTTGATATTTTTTTAACTCATAAAACAAACTTTCAGATAAATTTGATAATGCCGCTTTGGAGGCGCCATAAGCTAGAGAATTAGGCATTCCGAAATATCCAGCAACACTGGAAATAATTGCTAAATGAGAGATTTTTTCTTGTTTGAAATAAGGTAGGAAAGAATTAAGAAAATTGAAAAAACTGTTTAAGTTAATATCGATAATCTCTTGAGATTTGCTAAGTTCGAAATTATCAAGATTCATTGGTTTATAAGCGCCAACGCAAAATATTATTAAGTCAATCTTCCCCCACTCTTTATCTAAAATTGCAGATAATTTTTCTAAATCTTTTTTTATAGATACGTCGCAAGCGATTGGCAGATGGTTACCAGGTAGTTTTTTGCATAGATCTTCGATCTTGTCTTTTGAACGAGCGGAAATGGCTAGATTCGCACCTAGATTTGAAAACTCTCTGCACAATTCTTCACCAATTCCAAAACTTCCGCCAATAATTAGAATATTTTTATTATTGTAATAATGATTTTTACTCATCTATTTTTTGGAAAAAGATTGTTAATTTTCCAAAAGTAATACCGAATTTTTTTATTGTTGATTTATTGACTAAGATTTTATCATCCAAAAGATACATCCAATCATCTAATGTAACTTTGTATTTTGCGCCCGTCTCTTTATCAACAACTAAATCTAAGACATATTTCATGCGCATTGCGTTGCCATATTGAGAACCTTTTGCCTCGCCAATAACATCTCCAGCTGATGCTGTAAAGTTATTGTCATCACTAAATTTTATTGTCCAAATTCTTTCACTTTTCTCACCATCGTCAAAGGTAAAATATTCTTCTAAAACACCTTCGTTGCCATTCCATTTTCCTTCCATATCAACAACAAATCTTCTGGTCACTTTGCCACTTCGATCCTCAAGCATTCCCCAGGCTTTAATTTTACCATTTAAATATTCTCGAATATCTAATTTTGGCGAATTGGCTTGATAGTCTTTTGGTGTGATTTTTGAGCAAGAAAATAGAGTCATGACTAATAAAATAATTGAAGTTGTTTTTTTGAACATAATTTATTTAAAATTTTTATGTAAAGTAAATGCCGCAAGAACCCTAAATATTATTGGCAGCAGCGCATATGAAAAAGAAATGAATTGTTTTTGATAAACAGCGTCGTTTTCAAATGCTCCGATACAATAAATTAGGATTGACGAAGATAATGTCAGGGAAATTTTAATAATAAAGTTAGTAATTCCAAATATTGTGGTTTGATTGTTTTCTAGGCGATGTTTTTGAATTAAATCGGTCAATATTGAGTAGGAGAGGGCGAAATCTCCGCCAAATCCAATCCCCGATAAAACACATATTATTGCGTAGAATAAAACATCTCCTTCTCCCAAGAAATAGCACCAAATAAAAATAAAAACGGTAAATAAAATTGAAATTACGAAAGTTTTAACTTTGTTATTGAGAATCTTTGAAAGCCTTGTCCATAGGACTACTCCGATTAATAGACCGGAAAAATATAGAATAAGAAATAGACCTACTAAATTTTTAGCATTTATTACATTCTCTACAAAAAATAATATTAGAACCGCTGGAATTGATGAGGAAACCGCATTTAGGAAAAATATGGTGAAATATTTTCTTAAAATCTGAATTTGAAAAATTGCTTTCAAATTTCCGCTACTCTCTTTTTTATAAGTATTTTGAGGTGCGTAAAAGTAGAAATTTAAGGCGAAAGCACTGATTATCGTAAAAAAAGCTATACCGATAAATAAAAATGAATCGACCTCGCTAAAATATCTAAATATGATTGCTGGACTAGCGGCTGCAAAAATTATGCCGAAAATAAAGGCGAATTCGCGATATGAAATGATTTTGGTTTTTGTATGGTAATCTTCACTGAAAGATACGGCGTAGGATTGATAATTTATGTATATTATGCTGAAGAAGCTGTAAGTGGTGATTAGAAAAATAACTAGCCAAACCTCGATACTAAAAATTTTTAAAGGGTGGAATAGAAGTAAAAATGAAATTCCTAGAAGAGGCGAAAAATAGCAAATTATTTTCTTTTTGAGATGAGGTAATTTGTCGCTAATTATTCCAAAAATAGGATCTTGAATAGTGTCAAAAAGACGAGTTGCCAGTAGAATTATAGCAATTACTTGCAGACTTACGCCGAAATTATCGGCGTAGTAATTGGGTAAGTAAATGTAAAGGGGCAGTCCAATAAAGGACAGACAGAAAGCAAGAAGAGAATATGAAACTAGACTTTTTTTACTAAGTTCTGATTTACTTGACCTCATCTTTATTGAACTTCTTTTTGAAACCTTTGCAAATCATTGTAAGGATACCTCTTTTACATTGGACTATATAGACCATGTTTAAGTCGCCCCAAGCGTTTACAATTGTTCTGATACGATCATTTATTGGGTCAACTGCAATTATTATTGAAAGCAACTTACTGGTTATTGCTGCAGGTATTGCGAAGGCGCTATACATACTAGTTAGCATGATTAACGAAGCACTTGGAACGGCTGCTGTTCCCACTGAGAGACCAACCGCTGTTAAAACTACCCAAAGGAAATCAACTTCCATTCCAGCTAGGTTTGCTGCTAGCAAGAAGTAGATTACTAAACTAATACTAGTTCCATCCATATTGAAAGTAGCTCCAATTGGCATTAAAGCTCGGTTGTGACCTTTATTTTGCATGTCTTCAGGAACTATTAGAGATTGAGCGGCTCTAATATTATGGGCTAATGTTGCAACTGAGGAAGCTGTTGTTCCTGCGGTCGCAATTACTGGCAATGCTTTTACTAAGAATGATTTGTAAGTCTCACCTTTAATTCCTAAGCAAAAAATCTTTCTAATTAGAGTCGTGATGAAAAATTTGTAAGAAAGAAGGATGAGCGCGTAAAAGCCGATAAATTTTCCTAGATCAATAAAGAAATGAAATCCTCTAGAGCTAAGAATATCTAAGAACGAAGCGTAAACCGCTAAAGGAGCAATTAATAGAATCAGCATTAAAATTCCAAAAATAATTTTGTCTAAAAAATTAATCAGAGCTAGAGACTGATCAATATTATTCTTGTTTTGTAAGGCTTTGCTGTGTTCAGATTTCAGATCTTTGATGTATGAAATTCTATCAAAAATTTTATTGTTGAAAATTATAACCAAAATCTTGCAAATATTTTTTGTTATAACTGCCAATGGCGCGCTCAAAAGATATCTACAAACAATAGAAGATGATATCCCAATAATCATTACCCAGATTACCAAAGGAAGGCCTTCCGGAGCTACTGCATCAAAATATGTTTCTTCAGAGTTACCTAATAATGGAGCAATTGTTTCAGCAAAAGGCAATAGTTGAAAAGCTCCAAAAGCGTAGATGTTGGCAATAGTTGTTGATATGAAATAAAGAATCATTATATCTACAAACAAAACTGCAAATTTGTTTGCTCCGCCTTCAGGAGATCTGAAAAATACACCGAACATTGCTGCCGCAATAACCACAAAAGTCCAGCTTTTTAAAGGGACGAAGAAGTAGCCTTTTAGAGCTGCGTAGGTTTCTGGTTCAAATTTAATTTCCAGCACATATGAAATTACTGATAATATTACGGCACCAATTAGAACTGTTGGTAGTAGGATTGAAAATAAATCCGTTTTCTTTTTTTCTACTGTAGCCATAAGTTTAACTTGTTTGATTATTTTTTAGTGAATTTTTCCAACTGAAATAGATTACTGAAATAAATCTTTGGTCATTTTCTGGTATTTATTCTGTTTGTAAAGCCAAATATCGAAGAATCTTTTTGAAAATTCCTTATTTTCAATTTTACCGACCGGTAATTTATTATGATAAAAGTCGACAAAGCCAGATTTTATGTACTTAGCTTCAATAATATCTCCTTTTTTTATATCAGGAAAAATCAATATTAGTTTTTGGTAATATTGATCTTGAATTTCCTTATTTAATTTATGATAACGATTTATTTCTTCAATTGAAGATTTAGAAAGCTCTTCTTTTTCAAAATTCATGTCATATTTAATGACCAAAGAAAAGTCAGTTTGGTAAATTTTCTTCGGCTCAAAATATTCTTCTTCATTAGTGCACAGGTAAACATCGTAAACTTTTAGAAATAAAAAGGTAAATTTGTGATCATTGCAAAATTTATAACCGTAGTTTTTAGGATATAACTCAGCTTTTACTGGAAGAGGGACAATCAAAAAAGCTAGGATTGTTAGAACCTTA
>JBLHNE010000110.1:0-5145 GCA_047619265.1 Rickettsiales bacterium
GATGATTTCTGGAACTAAGTTGGCGCTAGATAGGAAGCCGATTCCCTGTGAAACCATTCCTGCGGCAAGTAGAATTAATAGCCAACTTGTGACCGCAAAGAAATGCCTGCCTAAAACTTTAATGACCCCAAAATAAAGTGCAAAACCAACAATTAATCCGCAGGAAAGACCAATTAATGCTCCTATCATTAAATCTAAAATGCCATCTCCAGAGACGAAAGATCCGTAACTAAATAAGACAATTTCGGCTCCTTCACGAAGCACAGTTAGCGCGGTTATTGGCATTAAGACAATAAGAGATTTTTCTCCAATAGAAACGGATTTACCGACCTGCTTGAGATTGTTGGAAATTTCTCTTCCGTATTTTGTCATCCAAATTACAGTCCAAGAAATCATTGCTGATGAAATGAATAGAATTGAAGCATTAAAAACCTCTTGCCCTACTCCTTCAAGGGTGGATGAAATATTGTCGGTAAAGAAAGCTAATATGGCAGATCCCAAAACTCCAAGCGCAATGCCGGAAAAGATCCATTTATTTCTCCCTTTCAATCCTTTGGTCGCGGCAACTAAAATGCTAATCACAACGGCAATTTCAAGAATTTCTCTAAAAACGATAATGGCAACTTTTAACATATTTTTAATTTTTTTGCAGTGACTTGATTTTTCTGATATTGATAACCATTATCATTATCAGAGGAACTATTTTAAATCAATATATTTTATCTTAACTAGACGTTAAGGTGTCTCAAACATCAATTTACAAAGCTCTAAAGATATTTTATGTAGAGTCCCTTCGAAAGGGCGACGTGGATAATGTGTTTAATATTGGTAATTTAGGCCCCAGACGAAACCGAAGAAAGTCATTATGGTTCCAAATAATACTGGGATCATAAAATTATCATTAATAGAAAATAGGCTTGGCCTAGCTTCTAGGATGGTGACGGCAAAAACTGCAAGAATTCCAAATAGATAGAATCCATACCCTTGGTCAGTGAAAATTCCACAAATTAACAGAATTGCAAAAGCACTGATCCCAAAAGCGACAGATCCAGCAACTGACTTCTCAAAGAATTTTTTGCTGGTTATTTTCTTTCCAATTAGAGCCGCTAGACAATTTGAAACTGCCAAAATGCTAAAGGCGCAAATCGCAATTATTTTTGGGCAAAGGGTAAAAACCAATAACGCCGCCATTGCCATGTAGCTAGCGCCAGATCTGCTATTTTTAACTAGTTCTGATTGACGCAAAATATGACCGAAAGCTGCGTGAAAAATTTTATCAACAAAAGAAATTTTGTGGCGATAAAAATCTGCAGCAATTATTAAAATAGCTAGTGGAAAAAGTAATGTTAAAATTTGCTCTTTATTTGTAAAAATATAAAAGATTGGCAAGACCAGAATGGTTAAGATGTGGAAAGTTTTTATTATAATTTCTTGTTTGAAGTCTTCTTGTGGAGGGATTTCTTTATTTGGTTCCGATGGTGTTATATCGTTTGGAGCTTCATTAATTGAATCTACTGGTTTCGCATCGCTGGTAGATTCGCTAATTGATTCTACTGTTTCTATGTTACTATTTTTGTTTATTTGCGATTTAAAATATTTAATAAAATTTTTAATTATTTTTTGAATAAATTGATTAGATAGTAATTTTTTAGCCTTATTGCCAATTGAATTCCTGATCATATTTTTATTTTTTATTGGTTTTTGGATGTTCTTTGTAAATAACTATCTCATTTTTACCGGCGTATCCTAGGTCTTTCCTTGTTTTTTCGTCGAGCATATCTAGGTCAAGAGAATCAGAACTCATGCCATCAACCATATTTTGCCTAATCTCTTTTTTATATTCAAGAACCCCCTCTGACATCTCTTTTCCGTGAAGTTCTTTTTTTAATTGGAAATATTTTACAATGCCTTTTTCGCCAAATAATGCGTAGAAAATAAAGTAAAGAGCGATTGCTCCTGCGATAGATATGGTGATGAATATTCTTTTTGTGATGAGAAACTTATTCAAAATAATACAAATTTAGGTTGAATAGATGAATTTTCCTAGGTTCTGCTTCGATTTTCGTTTAAATTTCCGATAAATTTTGAGAAATTTTGGACGAAAAAGAGCAAAAATTTACAAATAAGTGAATCAAAGGTAAATCGAAGCAGAACCCCAAAGGCTATTTTTTATAACACACTTCTAAGGCGGCACTCACAATGTCAGCCGCTTTTGGTAGTGCTAGTCTTTCTAAATTTTCTGCATATGGAAGTGGAGCATCAACTGAAGCTAGCCTTTTTACTGGCGCATCTAGATAGTCGAAAGCTTCTTCCATTAACATTGCAGAAATTTCACTTCCTACGGATGCAAAAGGAAATCCTTCTTCGGCAACCACACAGCGATTAGTTTTTTTGACTGAATTGATAATAGTTTCTTTATCTAATGGGCGAATGGAGCGAATATCAATTACTTCTGCTTCAATTCCTTGTAATGCTAATTCTTCTGCGGCTTCTAAGGCGTATTTAACCATTAAGGCAAAGGTGACGATTGTAACATCTGATCCTTCGCGAACTATTTTGGCTTTGCCAATTTCCACTAAATGATCGTCATCGTATTCTTCTTCGAAACTTAGGCCGTAGGTTAATTCGTTTTCAAGAAAAATTACTGGATTTTGATCACGAATTGCAGATTTAAGTAATCCTTTAGCATCTGCTGCACTGTATGGTGAAACAACTTTTAAACCTGGAATTGCACCATACCAAGCTGCGTAGCATTGGGAATGTTGAGCGCCAACTCTTGAAGCTGCGCCATTTGGACCGCGAAAAACGATTGGGCAAACTACTTGTCCGCCAGACATGTAGTTGGTTTTTCCAGCAGAGTTGATAATTTGGTCAATGGCCTGCATGGCAAAATTGAAAGTCATAAATTCAACCACAGGGCGAAGGCCAGCAAAAGCTGAACCGATTGCAAGGCCTGCAAAACCATGTTCGGTAATTGGAGTGTCGATCACTCTTTTTTCACCAAATTCAGCCAACAATCCTTGAGTGATTTTGTAGGCGCCGTTATATTCTGCGACCTCTTCTCCCATCACATAAACTTTTTCTTCAATTCTCATTTCTTCAGCCATTGCTTCGCAAAGAGCCTCTCTTACTGTTAATTTTCTAAGTGTCATTTTTATTTTTCTTTAATTGAGAAAATGTTTATTTTACTAATTGTTTTCGGTGTAAATGTTGGTCATAAGCTCTGAATCATCTGGTTCTGGGCTATTCTTTGCAAATTCAACAATATCATTAACTTCCGCTTTTACCTTTTTATCGATTAATTTAATTTCTTCTTCGTTAGCAATATTTTCGCTAAAAATAAATTTGCGCAAATTATCAATCGGATCTTCATTTTCCTTCTTTTGATTGACTTCTTCTTTACTTCTGTATGTGGCAGGATCAGACATTGAGTGGCCACGATAGCGATAAGTGCTCATTTCTAAGATCATTGGTCCTTTTCCTGAGCGAACATAGTCAATCGCTTTTTTACCTTCCTTCATTACTGCAAAAATATCCATTCCATCAATCAAGACTCCTGGAATGTTAAAGCCAATTCCTCTTTTGTGAAGTTCTTCAACTGAAGAAGATCTAGCAACCGAAGTTCCCATGGCGTAGTGATTATTTTCAATGATGAATAGAATTGGTAAGTTCCAAATTTTTGCCATATTAAAGGCTTCATAAACTTGTCCTTGATGAGCAGCTCCATCACCAAAATAGCAGAAAGTTACACTATTGTTTCCGTTATATTTATCCGCAAAAGCAAGGCCAGCACCGATTGGAACTGAAGCACCAACAATTCCGTGTCCACCATAAAAATGTTTTTCTAAATCAAATAGATGCATTGAGCCGCCTTTTCCTTGTGAACAACCATCTTTTCTTCCCATTAATTCTGCCATGATTTTTTTAGGATCAGAGCCAACTGCGATCATGTGTCCATGGTCGCGATAGGTAGTTATAACTTTATCGCCTTCGATCATATTGGCCTTCATTCCAACAGCAATCGCTTCTTGCCCAATGTATAGATGGCAAAAACCAGCGATTAGGCCCATTCCATAAAGCTGACCAGCTTTTTCTTCAAAGCGTCTAATTAGAAGCATTTGTTCGTAGTAATGGAGAAGATTTTGAGAATCTGTGTTAACTGATTTAACGGAAGATTTTTTAGGAAGTTTCTTGGTCATCTATATTTCAGGTGATTATTTAAGGTTGTTCTTAAAGTGCTTAAAAGATAAGGCAAATTAGATAAATTGGTTTAAAAAGTCAATTTGCTATGCTTCATAAATATTCGAGAAAATCTAAAATTGATTTTCCCCAAAGACTGCCAATGAATTCTACTTTTGTTCTAATCGCAAAGCTACATCTAATATGGTTTGCTCGTCAAAATGATCGCCAATAATTTGCAAACCAAGTGGTAAACCGTCTTTATTAATTCCAAAAGGAATTGACATTGCCGGAAGGCCAGCAAGACTAGCAGGAATTGTGAACACATCATTTAAGTACATGGCAATCGGGTCGCTATCAATTTTAGATTTATCGAGAGCAAATGCTGCCGAAGGTGCAACCGGAGTTAAAATTGCATCAACTTGTCTAAAAGCATTTTTGAAATCTTCCAAAATTAATCTGCGAACTTGACCAGCTTTTTTGTAGTAAGCGTCGTAATATCCGGCTGACAATACATATGTCCCGGTCATTATTCTGGTTTTTACTTCATCTCCAAAACCTTCATTTCTGGTTTTTTCATACATTTGTTCCAACGATAAATTTTGCTCGGCAGTTCTGTGTCCATATCTAACACCATCGAATCTGGAAAGATTAGACGAAGCCTCAGCTGGAGCAATAATATAGTAAACTGCGGCAGCATATTTGGTATGAGGTAGTGAAATATCAATAATTTCAGCGCCATTTTCTTTAAGTAACTTTGCACCAATATCCCATAAATTCTTAATTTCTTCGGGTAGATTATCGGCGCGATATTCCTTTGGAATGCCAATTCTTTTGCCACGAACATCACTTTTTAAAAGTGCATCAAAATCTGGAATCGCTTGATTGATTGAGGTTGAATCTTTGTCGTCGTATCCAGAAATAATTTTGGTTAAAAGCGCAGCGTCGGCAACGTCTTTAGTAAAA
>JBLHNE010000111.1:0-5117 GCA_047619265.1 Rickettsiales bacterium
GGAAAATTTAAAGGAAATTGCACAGCTTTTTGACAATGCCACTTTTTCCACCAGCTTTAGTTTGGAAGACCAAATCATTACTCATTTTATTGATAAGAATAAATTGCCAATTGAGGTCTTTACACTTGATACTGGTCGTTTATTTAAAGAAACCTACGATGTTTGGCAAAAAACTTTAGATATTTATTCGTTGAAAATTGAAACTTTTTATCCAAACGCAGAAAAAATAGGTAGTTTTGTTTCAAAAAATGGCATTAACTCATTTTACAATTCGAAAGATTTGCGCATTTCTTGCTGCAATATTAGAAAAGTCGAACCTTTAGGAAGGGCTTTAAAAGGAAAAGATTTGTGGATTAGCGGCCTTCGAGCTGGTCATTCTTCTTCAAGAGGAGATAAAGATTTAATCGAAAAAGATCAGAATTTAAATATTACTAAATTTTACCCATTACTTAATTTAAGCGACGAGCAGGTCTGGAGCTATTTGAAGGAAAATAATGTTCCTTTCAATAAACTGTACGATTCCGGATTTACCTCAATTGGCTGTGCACCTTGCACCAGAGCGATTGAAAAAGGGGAAGATGCCAGAGCTGGAAGATGGTGGTGGGAAGAAAGCAATAAAGAATGTGGACTACATAGATAGTTATTAGTTATTAATTAATAATGACTGAAAGCTAATCTCGATTAATAACTAATAACTAATAACTAATAATTAATAATTAACATTGTGATTACAGATCAGAAAAAACAACAATTAGAACAATTTTTAAATGGTTTATGCGGTGAAGAAATTGCTTGGTCTTCAGGATATTTAGCAGGATCTTTAAGGTCTGGAATTTCAACCACTTCCGTAATTTCGTCAGGAAATAACAATGCAAAAATAGAAGCAACCATCATTTACGTGACGGAAACTGGCAATGCCAAATCCATTGCGGCGAATCTAGTTACTTTAATCAAAGCTTCAGGCGGAAAAGCCAAGCTAAAAGCAGCTGAGCAATATCGCTTGACTGATTTGAGTAAAGAAAAGAATTTAATTTTAATCACCAGCACTCACGGTGAAGGAGAGCTTCCTGAAACCGGCAAAAGTTTTTATGAATTCTTGCTGACTAAAAAACCAAAATTAAATGATTTAAATTATGCAATTTTGTCGCTTGGCGACAGCAACTATTCTCTATTTTGCGAAGCAGGAAAAATTTACGAATCAGCTTTAAAAGATTTGGGCGCTAAGGAGATTCTACCAAAATTAGATTTAGATCTAGATTTTGAAGATTTTACTGGTGATTGGCAAAATAGAATTCTGCAAAGCCTTTCCGGATCTGCAATCGCTTCACAAGAAACAGCGCCTAAAAAGAAAAAATCCAATTACCAAGGAAAAATATTGAGCAACATAATTTTAAATGATGTTGGCTCCAGCAAAGAAGTTCATCACATTGAAATTGAAGCGGAGGGTTTGATTTTTGAAGTTGGAGATGCCTTAGCTTTAAAAATAGGAGAAAATTCACCAAGAATGTATTCGATTGCATCGAGCATTCACGCTTTTGAAAACGAGGTTCACATTCTTGTTGGTAAAGTTGAAGGTGGTGTTGTTTCATCTTATTTGGCAGCTTTAAAGGGTGGTGACGAGATAGAATTTTACATTTCTAAAAATAACGTTTTCCGCCTACCAGAAGAAGACAAAGACATTATCATGGTCGGACCAGGAACTGGAGTTGCACCATTTCGTGGCTTCGTTCAAGAAAGAGATGCTAAAGGGGCATCTGGAAAAAATTGGTTATTTTTTGGTGATAAAAATTCACACACCGATTTTCTTTACCAAAGCGAATGGCAGGAATTTTTGGCAACAGGAGTTTTAACTAAAATCGACGTGGCATTTTCGCGCGATCAAAAAGAGAAAATTTATGTTCAAGATCGCATTAGAGAAAATGCGGAAGAACTTAAGAAATGGCTTGAAAATGGTGCCTATTTCTACATTTGTGGCGACAAAGCAAACATGGCAAAAGATGTTGAAGAGGCTTTGGTTGAAATTGTTGGAAGTGAATATTTGGCCAAAATGCAAGAGGAAGGGCGTTATTTAAAAGATGTCTACTAAATTATTTTTCTAGATTGCCGTGTCGCCGCTGAATTATCTGGGGTGAAGATTTTGGAAGTTTGGTGCAAAAATTATCAAAATCATCACCCACAAGGAGTTTCGCGAAGCGGCAATCCAGAAAAAATTTAGCTATTAAACAAGTCTAAAATTATTTTAAAAATGACAGAACAAATAAAAATTAATTCCAATTATTTAAGAGGAACCCTAAAGGAAGATTTAAAAAATCAAGTTACGGGAAGTATCAATTCTGATAATCATCAATTGATTAAATTTCATGGCATTTATGAGCAAGATGATCGTGATCGCAGGAAAATTCGCGCTGATAAAAAGTTGGAAAAAGATTATTCTTTCATGATTCGTCTGCGAATTGCTGGTGGAAAAATTAGTTCCAAACAATGGCTAGGTTGCGTAGAAATTGCTGATTTAAACTCGACTGGAACCATTAAGATTACCACTCGCCAAACCATTCAACTTCATGGAATTATTAAATCGACATTAAAACCAACTGTTAAGTTTTTTGATCAATTTGGGTTAGATTCAATTGCAGCCTGCGGCGATGTTAATCGTAATGTCATGTCTAGTGCGGCCAATGTTGGCAGCTATTTGCAAGATGATCTTCGCGAATTTGCAGTAAGAATTAGTGATGAATTTTTACCAAAAACCAATGCCTTTAAAGAAATTTGGCTTGATGGAGAACCAATCGAAACCCCAGCAACTTTGCAAAATGAGAGCACTGGTGATCCCCGTAAACCAAATTCTCTTGGGGGGCAAAATGAATGTTCCGTTCTTCAAAATAAAGACCTTGTCGAACCTGTGTACGGAAAAACTTATTTACCTAGAAAATTCAAAATCGTTCTAGCTCTTCCTCCACACAACGATGTTGATGTTTTCGCTCACGATGTTGGACTAATTGCCATTACTAATGGCAAAGAAATACAAGGATTTAATGTTGTGGTTGGCGGCGGAATGGGCATGACGCATGGCAACGAAAAAACCTACCCAAGAGTTGGAAATGAAATTGGATATGTTGCTAAAGAGCATATTTTACAAGTTGTAGAAAATATTTTGACCACTCAAAGAGATTTTGGAAATAGAGAAGATCGCAAGCAAGCACGCCTTAAATACACCATTGATCGTTTGGGTCTTGATTGGTTTAAAGGTGAACTTGAAAGCCGCATTGGGTTTAATTTAGAGGCTGCCAAACCTTACGAATTTAAAAATAGAGCCGATATTTATAATTGGTTTAAAGACGAAAAAGGTCAGGATAATTTCACTTTATTTGTCGAAAATGGTCGAATTTTAGGTGATGTTAAAAACGCAATGAATGAGATTGCTCAAAGAGAACTAGCTGATTTTAACTTTACCAATAATCAAAATGTGGTTTTGGCTGGAATTTCTGACAAAAAAGCCGTTGAAGAAATTTTAGAAAAATACAATTTGGTTAACAATCAATCAAAATCTCGCCAAAATTCAATGGCCTGTGTAGCTTTGAACACTTGCCCTTTGGCACTTGCTGAAGCGCAAAGATACATGCCAGATTTGCTAACTAGAATTGAAGAATTGCTTGCAAAGAATAATTTAGCTGATGAGGAAATTTCCTTCCGCATGACCGGCTGCCCGAATGGCTGCGCCCGCCCCTATTTGGCGGAAGTTGGTTTTGTGGGAAAATCCATGGGACATTACAACATGTATTTATCTGGCAGCGCCACAGGAACAAGGTTAAACAAGCTCTACAAAGAAAGCTTGAATGAACAGCAGATTCTAAGTGAGTTAGATTTTTGGTTCAAAGAATTTAGTAAAGAGCGCCAAGGAAATGAATCTTTTGGTGATTTCACATTTAGAAAATTGACAATTAATTAATAAAAAATGGAAAATAAATATCTCAAAAATTTAGAAGAAGAATCGATCTACATCATCAGAGAAGCAATGGCCGAATTTGAGAATCCGGTTTTTCTTTATTCAATTGGCAAAGATTCCACTGTGCTTTTGCATTTAATTTTAAAGGCTTTTTACCCGCTAAAACCAACTTTTCCAGTTCTTCATGTTGATACCGGATGGAAATTTAAAGAAATGATTGAATTTCGCAACAAAACTGCCAAAAATTTTGATCTAAATTTACTAGTTTGTCAAAACCAGCAAGGTTTAAAAGATGGAATTAACCCTTTCGATCATGGCTCGAAACATACCGACATCATGAAAACAGGCGCTTTAAAACAAGCATTAAATAAATATCGTTTTGACTGTGCTTTTGGCGGAGCAAGGCGCGACGAGGAAAAATCTCGAGCTAAAGAAAGAATATTCTCATTTAGAAATGAGTTTCACGCTTGGGATGCTAAAAATCAGCGTCCGGAATTGTTCAATAATTTCAATACCAAAATCAATAAAGACCAATCTATTCGTGTTTTCCCGCTTTCAAATTGGACTGAAATCGATATTTGGCAGTACATACACCAAGAAAATATCGAATTAGTTCCCCTTTATTTCGCCAAATCTCGCCCCGTTGTAGTTCGCGATGGAATTACAATTATGGTTGATGACGATCGAATGAAACTTCTAGATGGTGAAGTGATTGAACATAAAAAAATTCGCTTCAGAACACTCGGATGCTACCCACTTACTGGAGCCATGGAATCCGAAGCTGACACTCTAGAAAAAATAATTACAGAAATTAAAGAATCTGAATATTCCGAAAGGCAAGGTAGATTAATTGACGCCGACCAAGTTGGATCGATGGAGAAAAAGAAAGCCGAAGGATATTTTTAATAGTTATTGGTTACTAATTACAAATTACAAAAAACTAAAACAGTGGAAAATAAAATAATAAAATTTTTAACAGCAGGAAGTGTTGACGACGGAAAATCGACTTTAATTGGAAGGCTTTTGTTTGACACAAAATCGATTCCCGTTGATCAAATTGAAGAAATTAGAAAATTAAGTGGTGGAAAAATTGATTACTCACTTTTCGTTGAAGGCTTAGAATCTGAGCGTCGTCAAAAAATTACCATCGATGTTGCTTACCGCTATTTTTCTT
>JBLHNE010000112.1:0-5077 GCA_047619265.1 Rickettsiales bacterium
CCCATCTTTAATAGCATATTCATGCTTTATCTTTTTTGGTCTTTACCTAAAGAAATTAAACAGTGATATGATCAGAAAATCCAACAATGCAATCTATATAAATTTATTTATAGATGGCATTTTCTCTTAAAACTCGATGTCTGTTTTTAGTGGTAAATATTAAATTAATCCAGATTTTGAGCAGCTCATATTTATTATTTGCGTTTGTTTTTTGGTTAATGTCGCGCTAAAGACCTTTTTGTTTAGTTTTGATCCGCTGGTTAAAACCAGCGGTAATATAAAGTTAAGCTAAATTGGTTGAAATTATTTAACCTTCTCATCAACCATTTTAATAAAACCATCAATACCATAAAGCGCAATGAAAGAACCCATTCTTGGGCCTTGGTTTTGGCCTAGGAGAATTTGGTAGAGGGCGGAAAACCAATCGCGCATATTTTTTTCATAGCCGTGATTTTTGCCAATTTCAAAAACTAGAGTTTGAATTTCCATCGCTCCTAAATTTTTATCAATTTTTGTTAAAGCAGTTTTTAAATCTAAAATTGCTGATTTTTCTGCATCGGTTGCATTGCGATATTCTTTATGGGCTTTGATGAAATCGTTGTAATAATTAATAGCGCAAGCCACCATTTTTGCCAAATTTGGAGAATTTTCTTTGGTAAGGCCAGCTTGATAGTTAGAAATAAATCCCCATAGAACTTCGTCGTTTTCAGGGTTACAGGCGCTAGCTAAATTAAGCAAAAGCGAATAGGTTAAATTACATTCTGGTTTAGGCACTGAAGAATTCAATGTTGTCTGAGGGCTTTGGTTTTCCCCGAAAAGTGGGGAGCCACCAGTGCAACATTCTTCTAAAATAATATCTCCTTGGTGAATGTGGAAAACTGGATTATCAGCTTTTTTAATTTGATCTTCCTCTTTGGCGTAAGATGCTAAAAATGCTAAATATTCGTCCATTGCTTTAGGAATAACATCGAAATAAAGCCTTTTAGCGGTTTTTGGTTTTTGAAACATGTAGAGCGATAAAGATTCTTCTGGAGCATATTTCAGCCAATCTTCAACCGAAATTCCGTTACCTTTCGATTTAGAAATTTTGGCTCCATCGGCGCTTAAAAACATTTCATAGAAATAGTTTACTGGCGGAGTTTCTCCTAAAATTTCACAAATTCTGCGATAAATTTTTTCATTAGGAAGATGATCTTTTCCATATATTTCGTAATCGACTTGCAAACCATACCATCTGGCGCCAAAATCTACTTTCCATTGCAATTTGCAATTGCCGCCCGTGACCGGAACTTCTTTTTCGACCCCATTTTCATCTTCATAAATTACCGTACCTTTTTCTTTATTAATTCCTTTAACTCCCTTATCGATTACTTTTCCAGATTCTGCATCGATTGGCATAAAAGGGCTGTAGGTTGCGCGGCGTTCTTCGCCTAAATTTTTAAGCATTAAATCCATTAGATCATCGTATTTTTCTAAAACACGAAGCATAGTAGAATCGAAGGCGCCAGATTTATATTTTTCGGTGGCGGAAATGAATTCATATTTAAAACCAAATCGATCCAGAAATGCGCGCAAGCGAGCGTTCATATTGTCGCCATAGCTGCTGTGAGTTTCAAAAGGATCGGGAACTGATGTGAGCGGTTTTCCAAGGTTTGCGGTGATTAATTCTTGATTGGGAATATTTTCGGGAACTTTGCGAAGACCGTCGATATCGTCGGAAATACAAAACATGCGAGTTGGAATTTCTGGTGCTAAAAGTTCAAATGCGTGACGCACGAATGAAGTTCTAACTACTTCACCAAAAGTGCCAATATGAGGAAGTCCAGATGGACCATAGCCAGTTTCAAAAAGTACATAGCCTTTTGCAGGAGTTTTCCCATTAATTTTTTTTAGGATTTTTTGAGCCTCGATAAATGGCCAAGATTTAGCATTTAGATAGATTTCTTGATTAGACATAATTTATTAAGGAAATTTATTAAAAGGAATTCTTCGAGAATAAAATGGTGAAAAGAACTATTTCCACCAAGCTATTTTCGATATATATTTGTTAAAAAATGATATTTCTGGAGCAGGTTCTGCCGATGTTAAAATATCTTCTATTGCTTGATTGCTCTTGGTGTAGCCTTCGTGAACAATGGCAAAAATGGCCTTAGCGTCAATAATTTTTGCTGAAGATGGAGCGTTAAAAATGACTCCATCAACATCTTCGTAGGCAACTGGAATTCCTAGATCTTTTTCAGCTAGTTTATAAATCACATCAAGCCATCTACAGCTAATTGTAACATCATAGCGAATGCATTCTTCGCCAAAGCTATCGAAAATTGTTTCAATCACTTGCTCTGATCCTGGAGAGATTATGGAGCGCATTAAAAGTTCTGGATAAGCTCGAATTGGGCGCAAAACATTGTTTGCTCCAGCTTTTTTTACGCGAGGACGATTAGTATCTTTCACAACTTCGGCAATGATTCTGGCTTTTACTCCTCTTTCGCGCAAGCGGTCGACCAGATCGAAATTGATGCTGTCGGATGTGGCGTCGAGAGGGTTTTTAGAGAGAATTACAATTGTGTGAGCTTCGTTAACATTGGCAAAATCAAGTGCTTCGTTGCTGGAAGCCGATTTGGAAATTTGAACAACATCTAGTTTTTGCAAATCGTGAGGAAGGCCATCTTTAAAACCTTCGGAAACAATGATTATTGGCATTTTTGATAGTTTAGCACAGCTTTTTCTAAGCCCTAAAATTGCTCGATAAAAATATTCTTCTCCTAAATCGTCGGGGCAATTCATAAAAATGATATGATTTTTCATATTCCAACTCCAATTACCGGTTAACATTTTGTGTTTGATTTCTTGTTTATATTCAAAATAGGTTGCAAAAACTTGGGTCAAAATAGCGATTCCGCCAATATAAAGCAACAAGATCGTGGCAATTCTTCCATTAGCTGTTTTTGCGGAAAAATCGCCATAACCAACTGTAGTAGCTGATGTCATGGTTAACCAAATAGCATCATCAGTTGCTAAACCTTCAAACATAATCATTGCCACCACATGCAAAGTAAGAATAGCAAAAAGCAAGACAAGTAATTTGTAGAATTGTTTTTTTGTCGAACTGCTTTTGATGATTGTACTGCTACTTTTCGATGAAAATTTGCGATAACGATAGCCAAACAGCATGAATTATGATTTTTTTCGGAGAATTTTTAGGATTTTTCTATATTAGGAAAACAATGATCTAAATAAGAATCTATGGGCAAATCCATAGGCGGTGCATTATAGGTTCCAATTTTATGTTTTCCAGTTTTTTGCGGCTTATTATTTGAATTAATGTTTATTGTGAAATAATGGTTGTGTTTGAATTAAAAGCTGTAATATTCTGTAGTAATTATTTATTTCCCTATTAAAAAAGTATTAAAAAAGTTAAGTAGTTTCATTTTGAAACAAAAAAAATCAAATCTTTGAAATAGAATTGACAAGCTAGAAAGCGGAAATAGATTTTGATTTTAAACAAGTTCATTAGCCAAAATTTAAATCTTTAAAAAAGAAAAATTTGGTTTGAGTGATTTGTAAATTTAATTAAAGGAATGGTATGTCAAAATCAAATTTAGTGGAACCGATAATAGAAGAATCTTGGACACAAAAAAACCAAGACGATTTGATACAAAATCTACAAAAAGCTATCAATGACAAATTAGAAGAAGCTAAAAAATGGCAAATCATTTTACCAGATAAATTTTTTAGTGATGAATCTACCATCATTTCCCAAACCGCGATGGAGGAAATGAATAAAGATATATTGGAATTAATGAAAACCAAAGAACCAGAAGAATTAAATGAAGAGGTAAGAAAACACAGTGAAAAAGTTATTCAAAACTTTAAAAAGTTAATAGATGCAAGACTTACAAAATTTTACAAGGAAGAAATACAAAAGCTTAATCAAGATCAAAAGATTGAATATATACAAAAACTTGTTGATGCTGGCTTAGTAAAGCTTGATTTTTTGTTTTCTAAAGATTTGGGTTTGGATCAAAAAAGCACAGATAAATTAATTGTAAATCTCTTTGATGCGCAGAAAATTACAATTAAAATAGAACTAAATACACAAAACATATTTGGAAAGCATGATAATTTGACAGAAGAAAATGCCAAAGAGATTCTCAAAACCCTTCTTGTTGCTGGAAAGATTGATCTGGGAAGTTTATTTGCGGAAAAAGGAAATCTATCTAATAGGCTGAGTCTGCAAGAAATAAAAGAGGTTGCCACAATGGCAACAAAGCCTGGCGGAGTTTATGCTGAATCACTGCATTGGCACGCTATTGCTGGAAATGATGGTGCAATTTCAAAATTATCAGAGCAAGCCAATAAAGAGGATGTTCCGGAAGGTGGTCACACTCCAATGTTTTATGCTGAAAAGATGGAGAATGGGAAATTTTCTAAAGCATTAAAGAATCCCATGTTGGAAAGTCTTAAAAAAGAGGCTTTGGAAGCAAATTCGTTAGAATTTTTATTTAAGCAAAATCCAGCACTAATGTCGGCTGAAATAAAAATAATTGCTAACCATCTTTTGGATAAAAAACCCAACAATTTTATTGCCACCATTTTGGCTGGAAAGGATATTGGTAGTTTTCTAAAAAATAATTATCTTATCAATAAACCTGATGAGTTTGGAAAATATCCGCTAGAATATGCGCTTGACATGAATGAGATAATGATGATGGAGCATGATAATCAAGTTGATGAATATAATGAATCGGTAGAAGGGTTAAAAAAATTAGGGGTGGCGGGCAATTTGGTGGCGTCAGTAACTTTAAAAAACCCAAGGGATTTTTTGGATAGCGCGGCCGTAAGTGGTCTTTTAGCAAAAGGGGCTTATGCTTCTGGATCATATTTATTGAAAAAACCTGAACCTGTTCGAAATATTCAAAATTTAGCAGTGTTTTTGTATACACTTACCAATTCTCCCACTGACAGTGAAATTAAGGATGTGGGCCAATTTGCTAGAGATATTTTACGTTCTGATAAGTCAAAGCCTCGTACTATTGTATTAGATACAAAAAAGTTTACAGCAGCAAAGATAGAAGAG
>JBLHNE010000113.1:0-5071 GCA_047619265.1 Rickettsiales bacterium
TGCACTTTCCCTTGGTCATTCTAGATCGGAAGGTGAGCTTTTTGAAAGCTTAAAATCTATTGTTAAAGATTGTAAACAGCTAGTTGGAGTCACAACTTTTGCTTCCAATATTGCCCGAGTTTTTACTATTGTAAAAGTTGCTGAAGCTTGTGGTAGAAAAGTTTGTTTAACCGGATTTTCTTTGCAAAGATTGAAAGAAATTGCCATTAAAACTGGCTATTACAAAGATTTACCGCCTTTCATTTCTGATCGAGAATTAAAATTCTTTGCTCCTGAAGAAGTTCTGGTTATTTCGACTGGTTGCCAAGGAGAATCTAACGCTGGTACCATGAAAATTGCTACCGGAAAACACCCGACAATTAAATTTAAATCTGGAGATACTGTTATTTTCTCTTCCAAAATTATTCCTGGAAACGAAAAATCAATCTTCGCTTTGTTTAATTTATTCGCTAAAAGAAAAATTGAAGTAATCACTGAAAAAGATCACTTTGTTCACGTTTCTGGGCACCCGAACCAAGACGAGCTTAAAGAAATGTACGCTCTTGCTAAACCTCAAATTGCTATTCCAGTTCATGGTGAATTTGTTCATCTGAGACAGCATGGATTTTTGACTAAAGAATGGGGCGTTCCGCAAGCTATTCCAGTTGAAAATGGTGTAGTTGTAAAACTTTCTAATTCGCAAGAAAGTAAGATAATTGGTGAAGTTCCAACTGGATATTTTGGAATTGACGGTAAACAAATAATTCCTCTTGAAGGCGAAGTTATTAAAACCAGATATAAATTGCAAAAAGCGGGAATCGTTATTATTGCAGTATTAATTGATGGCGGAACCGGAAATATTATTGGCGATATCGAAATTAAAGCTCCTGGAGCTGTTGATTTTAGTAAAGATGCTGAAAGCTTACGCTTTTTGAAACACGACGTAGTAATCGCCGTGAAAAGTTCTTCTAAAGAATTATTAAAAGGCAGAAAATCTAGCTTTAAAGACAAATTCTTTGGCAAGAAAAATCAAGCTAGTAAAGTTGAAAATAAAGCAATTGAAGCGATTGCAAAAGCAATTCGTAATAGAGTTGGTAAAAATTTCGCCGATTTAATGGGTAAAAAACCAATGATGGAAATTATTGTTAAGGTTGTTTAATTCTTTTTTAAGCAAGTGAAATTATTTTACGGAGCTTGAAAAACACTCGATGTCGTCCCAAAGTCTGCAGCCACTACTAATCTCACCAAATTTTGGTGATTACAGTAGTTTTTCTAGTAGTCCTCGATTCCGGTCGTAGTTTGCAACTGCGACCTTTTATTTACTAAAATTATCGACAAAATAATCACCTAAAGTCGTAATTTTTTGACTTTCAACAAACAAAAAGTCGCCATTGCAAATGACGACCAGCGTCGAAATGGTCTAAACAAGATGCTTGGAACTTAAATTTTAGTGGGACAGTATCTTTACCCTGATTTTAGTGCTTGTGGTCGTGATGATGAGAATAAATGGCAATATTATGAATTGTTTTTTTGCCAAATAAAGATAGATATTCCGGATGATCATTAATTGATTCTGGGGTTCCAGCGCAGCAAATATGGCGATTAACGCAAATCACTCGATTGGTTTTTTGCATAACAATATGCAAATCATGAGAAATGATTAAAATCGCACAATTTTTACTATCTCTAATTTCTTCAATAACTTGATAAAACTCACCTTGAGCGGAAATATCCATATATCCGGTTGGCTCATCAAGCACTAAAATATCGGGATTATTCATTAAAGCTCTAATTAACAAAGCTTTTTGCAGCTCGCCACCTGAAATTTTATGAACAGATTTCTCCAAAATATGATCGATTTGCAATCTTTCAATCATTGTTTTAGCAATTTTTTGTTGATCTAGGTTTTCTTTAGAATTTAGATTGATAAAATCAACAACCCTTAAAGGAATGGTTTTTTCAATTTCTAATTTTTGGGGCATATAGCCGATTTTGATATCTTTCTTCAGAAAAACTGTGCCAGAATCAGCTTTTATAATTCCGATTAAAATGCGTGCTATAGAAGTTTTTCCGCCGCCATTAGGACCAATTAATGTGGTGATTTCACCTTTTTTGAGATCAAGATTAATGTCTTTAAGAATTTGCTGATTATTTAAAGTAAGGCAAATATTTTTCAAGTAAGCTAATTTCTGATTTTCTTCTTCCATATAATTTTTTTGAGGTCTTTAAATGAAGTTTATTAATTTATTAATTTTTCTAGTTTTTGTTAGCAATCAGGTTTGGGCACAAGATTCTAATCAAATTAAAACCCTAGATCACCCGCCAATAATAATCAGCTCAATTAATCCAATTTACCAGATCGCAAAATTTATAAGCGGCGATGAAAAAAACAATTCATTATTAATTAAACCTGATGTCTTACCAAATCACTATGCTCTAAGAGGAAATGAAATCAATAATTTAAGTAACTCGGATGTGTTTTTTTATGTGAGCGATAATTTTGAGAGTGGCTTTGGCGGGGCATTGAAAGAAATTAAAACTCCTCCAAAAATTGTCCAAATTGGTTTATCTAAAAATATTGAATTAATAACTTTTCAAGCAAGATTTAATAAGACTGTAACTAATTTTAATATTTGGCTAAGCCCCAAAAATGCTCTTGGAATCGCTTTAAAAATTGCTGACATCTTAGCGGCTCTTTATCCAGAAAATGCCAAAATATACTATACAAATCTTGGAAAATTCCTGAACGATGTGGAGAAGATGGATCAAAAAAATCTAGTTTCTTTAAAAAAAATAAAACCGAACACTATACTTGGTGATATTGATAATATTTCCTATTTTGAAAAATATTATAAATTGCCCTTGGCAGGATTTGTTAGAGCCGACAGTGATAATGAGATAAGTTTGCAGCAAGTTAAAAGCATAAACGATTTGATAAAACAAAAAGGGGTGGTTTGTGTTTTGGGAAATTACCAAGATCGATCTGGATTACCTAATCAAATTGCCAATAATAATAGAATTAAATACACCATGATAAATGTTTTTGGCGATGAAAAAAATAAAACCAAAAATGGCTACGTGGAATTAATGAATAATTTGGTTGATGTTTTAGTCAAATGCGCTGGTCAGAAGGAGTCAGATTCAAATTAATTTATGAACCTCATTGACTTGACTTGCCATAAAAAATAAAATTTAAAAATAAAATTTAAAAATAAAATTTAGAAATGAAATTTTTATCCACGATTTAAAGCCTGAACTTGCAATTTTTACTTACAATTCACTCTTCACCCTTTTCCTTATGATCATTTATCCGGCTATTGATTTAAAAGATGGCAAATGCGTTCGTCTTTACCAAGGTGACATGAATCAAGTTACAATTTTTAACGATTCTCCTAAAAGCCAAGCTAAATTATTTGAAGATCAAGGTTTTAAATTTCTACATATTGTTGATCTTGATGGAGCCATTGCTGGCAATTCTGCCAATGAAAAATCGGTACAGGAAATTTTAAAAAATATTAATATTCCAGCTCAATTAGGCGGCGGAATTAGAAATTTAGAAACTATTGAAAAATGGCTTTCACTAGGAATAAATCGTGTGATTCTTGGAACTGTAGCGCTGCAGAATCCTGATTTAGTGCGAGCGGCGGCCAAGAAATTTCCTAATCAAATTGTTGTTGGAATTGATGCAAAAGATGGCATGGTTGCAACTCATGGCTGGATGGAAGGTTCGACAACATCGGTAATAGAGCTTGCTAAGAAATTTGAAGATGCTGGAGTTGCAGCAATAGTTTATACAGATATTAGTCGCGATGGAACTGGAACTGGAGCCGATTTTGAAGGAACAAAAGCGCTCGCTGAAAATGTTTCAATTCCCATTATTGCATCTGGCGGAATTGGTTCAATTGAAGATGTTGAAAAAATTACTCAGTTAAAAATTAATGGCGTAATAATTGGCAGAGCTTTATACGACAAAAAGATCGAAATAGAATCTTTAAAGGCGATTGGCTAATTAATTTATATAAAAATGACCACAATATTTGCACCTATCACTGCCATTGCTAAATCAGCAATTATCGTTCTTCGCATTTCCGGACCTCAAACTTTAAGCGCCCTGAAATATTTAGGGGTAAATCAAAAATTAGAAAATCGCACTGCAACTTTATGCCACTTAAAAGCCCCACATAATGGTGAAATTATTGATCATTCACTAATTACTTTTTTCTCAAATCCAAATAGTTTCACCGGAGAAGATGTTGCTGAAATTGCCATTCACGGTTCAATTTATATTTTTCAAAAAATCACCGATTTACTGCAAGAAGTGCCAAATGTACGCTTGGCCGAGGCTGGAGAATTTTCTAAAAGAGCTTTCTTGAATGGTAAAATAGATTTGGTGCAAGCCGAAGCAATTGTCGATTTGATAGAGTCAGAAACTCAAATGCAAGCAAATCAGGCAATGCGCCAATTACAAGGCAAACTGGGAGAAATTTATGATAATTGGACTAGCGAACTAATCAAAATTACCGCTAATATTGAAGCCTTTATTGACTTTCCAGATGAAGATTTGCCTAAAGATATTGTCGATGATTTGGAAGGAAGGGTGGCTAATTTATGCGCTCAAATAGGGCAACATTTAAACGATAATAAGCGCGGAGAGAAAATTCGTAATGGTTTAAGTTTGGCCATTATTGGCGCGCCAAATGTGGGAAAATCGAGCCTAATTAATTATCTATCTAAAAGCGAAGTAGCAATTGTTTCTGAAATTGCTGGAACTACCCGCGATGTAATCAATGTTCATTTAAATATTGCTGGCATTCCCGTCATTATTTCTGATACAGCAGGAATTCGCGATACTAAAGATTTAGTTGAAATAGAAGGTGTAAAAAGAGCTTTGCAAAAGGCAAATGATGCCGATTTAAAAATTTTTGTGTCAGATTTATACAGCCTAAGCAGTATTAATGATAATTTGATTGATTCAAATACGATTCTGGTTATCAATAAAATTGATTTGGAAAAAATTGATTTTGCGAAGATTAAAAATCTTAAAGTTGGTTATCAGCCAATTTTTATTTCTCTCAAAGAAAAAACCAATTTA
>JBLHNE010000114.1:0-5066 GCA_047619265.1 Rickettsiales bacterium
AATAGATTTGTTACTCCTCCCCGAATCGATGCTCTCTTCGACCCTCCCTTAAGTAGAGGGTTATTAGGTCTAATTTTTAGGAAGTTTAAATTACTAAGTGAACCATATTGAAGGTCGAGGCTCTTATTTTCTAAAAATCAAAATTTTTAAAATATGGATTGTCCGCGTGGTAAAAATTGCTTATTAGATTAAGAAATTTGCCTTTTCTCTAATTTTCTTGCTAGCGTTCTTCTGTGCATTCCTAGAATTCGGGCGGATTCGGAAATGTTAAAATCTGTTTCAACTAAAACTTGGTGAATATGTTCCCATTCTAGATTTTTTATTGAAGTTTTTTTGGCAAAAAGAGGTTTTGAATCTTCGCTTGTCTCACCCGTAAAGGCTTTAATTATCATTTCGGCATTAGCTGGTTTTGCTAAATAATAGTAAGCACCAGATTTTATTGCTTCGATTGTGGTGGTAATGCTGGCATATCCTGTGAGCATGACAATTTTGATTCTGCTATCAAATTCGTGTAAATGCTTGATGAATTCTAATCCAGATTCTCCTGGCATTTTTAAATCGACAACGGCAAATGACGGGTAAAAAGTTTTTAATATCAAAATTGCCTCTTTAACATTTCTGGCAATTTTTACCTCGTAATCCTTACGCTCGAAAGACCTGCCCAAACTATTTGCCAGAACTTCGTCGTCTTCAACAATTAAAATTTCTTTGTGGTTTTTCATAAGTTCTTTAGAGGAATTTTTATTACAACTTTTGCTCCTTTGTTTGGCAAATTAGCTATTTTTAAACTTCCATCGATTCTGCTCAGAATATTAAGAGCAAGGAATAAGCCAAGGCCGCTGCTGTTTTTTGTGCTCAAATTTGGCTTTCCAATCTCTTCAATAATATGCTCGCTAAAGCCCTTCCCTTGATCTTCTACAAATATCTCAAGATCATATTTATCAATTTCAATGTCTATTAAAACAAAATTTGGAGATTCTTCTAAAGCATTGTCAAAAATATTAAACAAAGCTTGAGACATCATGTCACCCAGAATAATTTTTTTTACAGATTTACCGTGAAAATTATAAATCAGATTTTGGGGTTTTCGTGAGTTTTTCCATTCTTCTACCAAACCATTGAAAGCGTCTTTGATGGGAATCATTTTTGCCTCCTCATAGCGAATATTTCCTGAAGATGAAAGTATTTTTGAGAGAATGTTTTTGCAATGTTTGATCTGAGATTCAACAATATTAACATCTTCAAGCAAATCTTTGTTAAGATTCATTTCTTTCCAATCTCCAACTAATACCAAAATGGTTGAAAGCGGAGTTCCGAGTTCGTGAGCTGCGCCAGTTGCCAGCAAACCCATGCGAACCAACTGCTCTTTTTGAAGAGATTGCTCTTTAAGAAGATTAATTTGCTTATCTCCTTCTTTAAGATTTTTAATTATTTTGGTGATGAAAATGAGCAGTAAAATCGCCGCAAAAACATAGCTAACTAGCATTCCATGAAGATGAAGATTAAAAAGATCGCCACTTTCATGATTATGAAAGGCATGCAATTCTTCATAATTAAAACTAAGCCAAACATAGCAAATTATTGTGACGAAGGCTATTAGCCAAGCGTAGAATGTTCGAAGCAGAATTGCCCCGATAATGACTTGGAGTAAAAATAAAGAGATGAAAGGATTAGAAATTCCGCCGCTAAAATAAATTTGAGCCGTAAGAGCAAAAACATCGAATAAAAGCTCAATGAACAGGCTTTTGTCGCTAATGTTTTTATGTGATTTGTAGCGATAAAAAGCCAAGAAATTAACTATTACAAGAATTGTTAACACCAAAAACATTGAAGTTAGGGGCAAGGAAATATTCAGTACATAATGAGCAAAAAGAATGGTTGCCACCTGACCTAATATCGCAATTAAGCGCAAATAGATTAGTTGTAAGAGATTCTTCTTGTTGGTGTTTTGGTAAATTGTGCTTTTCATTGGAGTTATCATAGATGGGGAAATCTTAAAAGCGACTTGGACAAATTGTCTCACTTGGCAATCTATTGTTGCCTTTATTTCAACTCCTCAATTAAATGACAATTCACTTAAACAACAATAAAATTATGAAAAATTCCAATTTATTTAAAATCTTCGTAGCTTCTCAATTTACTTTAGGATGTTTTGTTAGTTTTTCTGCAAATGCCAAAGATTTAACTAGGCCAGATGACCATGCACCAATTGGGGTTATGCGTGACCATGTTCACAAAAAAAATGAATACATGCTTTCCTATCGCTATGCGCTTATGAATATGAAGGGCGCGCGCAGCGGAAGTGATGAAGTCTCTTCGGATCAAATTTTGAAAAAACACATGATGGCTCCAGAGGAAATGGATATGAAAATGCATATGGTTGGCGCAATGTATGGCATTACAGATAACCTAACTTTGGCAGCAATGGGTAGTTTTGTGGAAAAAGACATGAGAATGGTTAATCGCATGAATAAAATTATTGACCGAGAAATTTCTGGTTTTGGCGATACAAAAATTCAATCTATGTATCAATTCTTCAAAAATTCCAATAATCGCGCTCAATTTAATTTGGGTCTTTCGGTTCCAACTGGCAGTATTAAGCAAGAACATGAAGGCACTAGACTTGGTTATCCAATGCAATTTGGCTCTGGTTCTTATGAGGCTCTTCCCGGAATTAGTTACAGCGGCCATCAAAATTCTTATTCATATGGTGCTCAGGCAAATGCGGTATTTAGATTAAACAACAATAATAACGACTACAAATTAGGCGATAGCTACAATTTAACCGCTTGGACGGCCACAAAATTAAATGAATCTTTTTCAATTTCATCTCGCTTGAACTACGAAATATCTCAAAAAATTAAAGGATCTGACCCAGCTTTAAGTGCCATGGCCATGATGAGCCCAGTTAATAATACTTCGTCAAGCGGAGGAAAGAGATTAGATTTTCTAGTCGGGGTTAATTTTATTGTTCCAAATGGCTTTTTGGAAGGGAATAGACTTGCTATTGAAGGCGGAGTTCCAATCTATCAAAATCTTAACGGCACACAGTTGGAAACAGATTACAAAATTGTTTTCGGTTGGCAAAAAGCTTTTTAGCCCCTACTCTGATTTTATTTTTTATCTAGGCTTCTAGATATCAAGCGCAGCTAGCTTTAATAAAATCACAAACATGGCAAAATCTCCAATCTCCATTCTTAAAAATACCTTTGGCTACGATTCTTTTCGGGGTTTTCAAGAGCAAATTATTGATAATGTTTTGAACCAAAAGAACAGCTTTGTTTTAATGCCAACTGGTTCTGGAAAATCGCTTTGCTACCAAATTCCAGCCTTAATTTTAGATGGTTTAACCATTGTGGTTTCTCCTTTAGTGGCATTGATGCACGATCAAGTTAGTGCCCTTGAGGTTTTAAAAGTTCGCGCTCGAACCATAAATTCCTCCATTTCTTACTCCGAAATTGATCAAATTAAGCAAGAAGTTAGAGATGGTGAAATTGATTTGCTTTATGTTTCGCCTGAAAGATTGGTGATGCCGGAATTTTTTGAGCTTTTGAGCAATGTTAAAATCGCACTTTTTGCTATTGACGAGGCGCATTGTATTTCGCAGTGGGGTCATGATTTTAGGCCAGTCTACGCTCAGCTGGCCATTTTGTCGGAAATTTTTCCTGACGTTCCTCGAATTGCACTGACCGCAACAGCTGATGGTCCAACCAGAAAAGATATTTTAGAAAAATTGGACTTAAAAGATGCCCAGCAATTTATCTCTAGTTTTGACAGGCCAAATATTAATTATGCAATTTCTTCAGATGGAAACCCTAAAAAACTGGCTTTAGAGTTTATTAAGGAAAATTATTCTGGACAAAGCGGCATAGTTTATTGCTTGTCGCGCAAAAAAACCGAAGATTTGACCGAGTGGCTAAAAAATGAAGGATTAAACACCTACACCTACCACGCTGGTATGGATAGCTCGCTGAAAAGGAAAAATCAGAAAAAATTTCTAGAACAAGAAGATGCTATTATGGTGGCAACCGTTGCTTTTGGAATGGGAATTGACAAACCCGATGTTCGATTTGTTATCCACATGAATATTCCAAAAAATATTGAGAGCTATTATCAAGAAACCGGTCGAGCTGGTCGCGACGGTCTTCCTGCTAAAGCATTGATGTTTTATGGCATGGCAGACGTGGCTATGCAGCGCAATTTTGTAGAAAATTCTAATGCGCCAGATCATCAAAAAAGAATTGAACGTCATAAATTAAATTCACTTTTGGGGCTTTGCGAAGCTGCGAGTTGCAGAAGGCAAGTTTTGCTACAATATTTTGGCGATAATTGCTCGGCCTGTGGAAATTGCGATATTTGCCTGAATAAACCAGAAACTTTTGATGGCACAATTTTGGCTCAAAAAGCCCTTTCTTGTGTTTATCGAACTAATCAAATGTTTGGAGTGGTCTATTTAATCGATATTTTGATGGGGGCGACAAATGAAAGAATTTCTCAATTTAATCATGATCGTCTTAGTGTTTATGGAGTTGGGTCTGACCTTAGCAAACAAGAATGGCAGAATGTTTTTCGCCAATTAGTGGCCAGAAATTTGATCATGGTCGACATGATGAATCATGGCGGAATTAAATTAACCGCAGATGGAGCTACATTTTTAAAGAAGAAAGAAACAATTGAACTGCGCAAATATCAGAAATCTACTAAAAATATTAAGAAATTTGAAAAAGAGAAATATCAGGCCATTGTACTAGAAACCAAATCTGAAAATGAATTATTTAATGTTCTAAAAGCAAAAAGACTCGAACTTGCTAAAGAAAATAATCTACCTCCATATGTGATATTTCACGATAAAGCCTTGATTCAAATGGTTCAATTAAGGCCAAAATCTTTGCAAGAAATGATGAAAATTAATGGAGTAGGAGAAGCAAAATTAGAGAATTATGGGCAGGTTTTTTTGGAATTGGTTAATTAATAACTAATGTTGTCATAGTAAAAGTTCAAAAACTTCAGCTTAAAAGATTTAGTAGAAATTTTTTATCAAACACACGACAGTTTTACTTCATTTT
>JBLHNE010000115.1:0-5029 GCA_047619265.1 Rickettsiales bacterium
GCTAAAGTTTCTATGGCAGATTTTACTGCGGGATCCAAAAGTGCTTTTGAAATGATTCTATCAGCTTTTTCAGTTGGAAATTTAGAATCTTTAAAATCCCTAATATCTGACAAAATACTAATTCAATTTGAAGCAGAAATTAAAGATAGAAAATCAAAAGAAGAAACTTTAAATACAAAAATTATTTCAATTGATAATGCAACAATCACCAATGCAAAAATGGTGGAAAATTTTGCTAATATCACAGTCGCTTTCACTTCGAAACAAATTAACTATATAGATAATACCAAGGAAGAAATTATTGTTGGCAGCAAGACTGAAATCAACACAGTAAATGATATCTGGACTTTTAAGAAAGATTGCTCATCACTAAATCCAAATTGGATTTTAATTACCACTCACTAATCAAAGTTTAAATAATTTCATAACTTAAAACATGGCAAGATCTCTAGATGTTAAAAAATCGATAAATGTTAATGGTAAAGATTTTCAATATTTTTCTATTCTAGAAGCTGGAAAGCAATTAGGAAAAGATGTTAGTAAATTGCCATATAGCTTAAAAATTTTATTAGAAAACCTCCTGCGTTTTGAAGATGGAAATGCAGTTAAAGCTGGTGACATTAAGGCTATTATCGAATCAGTTCAAGATGAAAATAAAAGAGTAGAAATTGCCTTCTCCCCTTCAAGAGTTTTGATGCAAGATTTTACTGGTGTTCCAGCTATTGTTGATTTAGCAGCAATGCGCGATGCTATGAAAAAAAATGGTGGTGATCCAAAAAAAATTAATCCCTTAGTTCCGGTAGATTTGGTCATTGACCATTCTGTGCAAGTTGATTTTTTCGGCAATAATCAAGCAATTGCTAAAAATGTTGAAATGGAGATGCAAAGAAATAATGAGCGCTATCAATTTTTAAAATGGGGTCAGCAATCATTTGATAACTTTAGGGCAGTTCCACCAGGAACTGGAATTTGCCACCAAGTTAATTTGGAAAACTTAGCTAAAGTTGTTTGGACAAAAGAAATTAATGGAGAAACCATTGCTTATCCTGACACAGTAGTTGGAACTGACTCTCATACCACTATGGTTAATGGAGTTGCGGTACTTGGTTGGGGAGTTGGGGGAATAGAGGCTGAAGCAGCAATGCTTGGACAACCAATTTCAATGCTCATTCCAGCTGTTGTTGGTTTTAAGTTAATAGGTTCTTTAAATGAAGGCGTTACTGCAACTGACTTAGTCTTAACTGTAACTAGCATTTTGCGTAACAAAGGCGTAGTTGGAAAATTTGTCGAATTTTTTGGAAATGGACTTCAAAATTTAAGTTTAGCAGATCGAGCCACTATTTCTAATATGGCTCCTGAATATGGCGCAACTTGCGGACTATTCCCAATCGATCAAGAAACCTTAAATTATTTACATCTAACTGGAAGAAGTGAAGAGCAAATTGCCTTGGTTGAAAACTATGCCAAAGCTCAAAATATGTTTGCTAACGAAGATTCTCCTGATCCAGAATTTAGTGAAGTAGTGGAATTAAATTTAAAAGATGTTAAACCTTCAATTGCCGGACCTAAGCGACCGCAAGATAAAGTTTTATTGGAAGATGCAGTAAATTCATTCGCTGATTTAGCTCTTCAAAATAAGATTGAAAAATCCGGTGAAAGATTTCCGATTTCTGACCTTAATTCTGATTTAGGAAATGGCGATATTGTTATCGCTGCAATCACTTCTTGTACCAATACTTCTAATCCAACTGTTCTTATTGCTGCTGGTTTAGTTGCTAAAAAAGCAGTTGAAAAAGGATTAACAATTAAACCAACAGTCAAAACTTCTTTTGCTCCAGGATCGCAAGTTGTTAGTGAATATATGAGAAATTCTGGATTACAAGAATATCTAGATCAAATCGGCTTTAATATTATTGGATATGGCTGCACGACTTGCATCGGTAATTCAGGGCCATTGCATCCTCAAATTGAAGAAACTATTAAAGATAGCAATCTTTTGGTCGGCGCTATTTTATCTGGTAATAGAAATTTTGAAGGAAGAGTTCATCCGCTAACCAAAGCTAACTATCTAGCTTCTCCTCCATTGGTTGTAGCCTACGCACTGGCTGGAAATCATAACGTAAATTTAACCAAAGATTCTCTTGGCAAGGGAAGTGATGGAAAAGATGTTTACTTAAAAGATATTTGGCCAAGCAATCAAGAAATTGCAAAAATAGTTAATTCAGTTGTTAATCGTCAAATCTTCGTGCAAAAATATGCTAATTTATTTGAAGGAGATGCTGCATGGAAAGAGATCGAAACTGTTAAATCCGACACTTATAATTGGGATCAAGACAGTACTTATATAAGACTTCCAAATTTCTTTAACAATGTTGCTAGTAGGAAGTTGTCTGACATTAAAGATGCTAAAATTTTAGCAGTTTTTGGTGACTCAATAACCACTGACCACATATCTCCCGCCGGAAATATTGCTGTAAATTCTCCGGCAGCTGAATATTTAAAAGAACATAAAATTGAGAAAAAAGATTTTAATTCATATGGTGCTAGACGTGGAAATCATGAAATTATGATGCGTGGAACTTTTGCCAACATTAGAATTAAAAATGAAATGCTAGATGGCGTTGAAGGTGGATATACTAAAACATCACCAACATCTGCATATATTTCAATTTATGATGCTGCAATGGAGCATAAAAAAGAAAATTCTTCATTAGTCATTTTCGCTGGTAAGGAATATGGAACTGGATCTTCAAGAGATTGGGCTGCAAAAGGAACATTACTACTGGGTGTAAAAGCAGTTATTGCTGAAAGTTTTGAAAGAATACATCGTTCAAATTTAGTTGGAATGGGTGTTCTTCCTCTTACTTTTAAAAATGGTGAAACTAGAAAAAAACTTAGTTTAACCGGCTTTGAAACTGTAGAAATTTTAGGAATTGACGATAATTTAAAAGCTAAACAAGATCTGCAATGTATAATCACTAAAGCTGATGGAAGTAAAATTACAACTACTTTACTTTGTAGAATTGATACTAGTAATGAAATAGAATATTATAAATCTGGTGGAATACTTCAATTTGTTATGAATCAGCTTTAAACAAAATTATTTTTTTAATCTTTATTTTACTAACATTTATTTAATTATTTTTTATGGATATAAGAGTTTTGGGGTCAAACATGGAAGTTGGCGATGCTTTAACAAGCTATGCTAATGAACATTTGGAACGTAATGTTACTAAATATTTTGATACTGCAATCAATGCTGACGTGCATTTTTCTAAGCAAAAAGATACATTCTATGTCAATATAGTGATCAACGAAGGCATGAAAAAAGGCATCGTTATTAAGAGTGAGGGTAGTGCTGCAGATCCTTATGGTTGTTTTAATGAAGCTATGGAAAAAGCTGCAAAACAATTAAGAAGATATAAAAGAAAAATTAAAAATTACCGCAAAGAAAGAGGTGGTATTAAAAATATTGAAGTCACCGAAAAAGGATATGATGCTTTAAAATATATTATTTCAGCATTTCCTTACCCTGCTTTAGAAGAAATTGAGATTGAAGAATCTGCAGAAGTTCATCAAGAAGAAAAAATCAATATTATCACTGAGAAAACCACTGATATTGAAGAATTGACGGTTGATGAAGCAATTATGAGAATGGATTTAGCTAACCTTCCAGCTCTTGTCTTTATTAATATCGCTAATGGAAGATTAAATGTTGTTTATCAGCGTAAAGATGGCAACATTTCTTGGATTGATCCTGAAGGAAAATAAAATACCTTGTTTTAAAAAAACACCGAATTATCGACCCCAATTTAAGGAGTCTTTATTTTGCGAGGTAAATTATTAAAATGGTTGGATTATTACTTGCAAAAAATAAATTTAGCCTTTAGATTGCTGGCTATTCTTCACTTTCCTATTTTTCTTATAAAATTTAGGAGGGGGATTGTAGCTCAGTTGGTTAGAGCAGGATGCTCATAACGTCTTGGTCGTAGGTTCGAGTCCTACCAATCCCACCAAGCAAAGCAAATAACTTAATTATTAAAAATTAAAAAATGCCAAAGTTAAAAACAAATAGTAGTGTTAAAAAACGTTTCAAAGTAACTGCGTCTGGAAAAATTAAATACAAACCATCTGGCAAAAGACATGGAATGACTAAAAAAAGTAATAGTCAAATTAGAAATCTAAGAAAATCTGGAGTATTAAGTAAAGCAAACACCCCAGGAGTTCTTAAGTTCCTAATGCCATATAATTAATAAATAATATTTTTAACTAAAATGAGTCACGTAAAAAGAGGTGTAACTAAAAGAGCACGTCATAAAAAAATTCTAAAATTAGCTAAAGGCTACCGCGGCAGAGCAAAAAATTGTTTCCGAGTTGCTATTGAAAAAGTTGAGAAAGCTTTACAATATGCCTATAGAGATAGAAAAGTTAGAAAAAGAGACTTTAGAGGTCTTTGGATTCAAAGAATCAATGCTGCGGTTCGTGAGCATGGTTTAATCTACTCCAAATTCATCAATGGTTTGAAACTTGCCAATATTACTTTAGATAGAAAAGTTCTTGCTGATATTGCAGTAAAAGAGCCAGCTGTTTTTGCTCAAATCGTTGAAAAAGCAAAAAAAGAAATCAAATAATAGTTATCAATTGCTAGTTACCAATTCCAATAAATATTTGGTTTATTAATTTTTTGGTAGCTAGCAATTAGTCAACTAGTAATTATCTATGAATCTCTTCAATATCTACATCAAAAAATCAGAAGACGAGACCATTAAAGACCTATTCGTCGTTAAAAGTGGATTTTCTTACCTTGCTTTTATATTTGGACCTTTTTGGTTCTTACAACATAAAATGTGGAAAGAGAGTATCATTTTTATCTCTGTCAATATCCTTCTTATTCTCGCCCTTCAAAAAATTTCTCTAGGAACTTTAAATAGCGTTATCATCGAAACTGCCTACCTTCTTTTTGTTGGAATTAATGCTTTTTATTGGTTTGAAAAAAACCTAATAAAATGCAATTATCAATTCATTGGTA
>JBLHNE010000116.1:0-4996 GCA_047619265.1 Rickettsiales bacterium
GTATTTGTTTTTCAATTAACTTAACAAAATAAGTAGAGTAAT
Organism: Rickettsiales bacterium; assembly: GCA_047619265.1. Taxonomy (GTDB): domain Bacteria; phylum Pseudomonadota; class Alphaproteobacteria; order Rickettsiales; family UBA1997; genus JAJTCH01. Next base: position 43 of record JBLHNE010000116.1, read on the forward strand.
GAAAAAAACACAAAAATTATTTATTATTTGTTTTCTACTAGCTTCGCTTGCTGATATATCAGCAACTTTTGCAGCAACAAAATACATAAATATTGCCACCGGTAATATTACGGGTGTTTACTATCCTGCTGGAGGAGCAATATGTCGCTTTGTTAATCGCGGAAGGAGAGATCACAGTATTAGGTGCTCAGCCGAATCTACAGGAGGATCTGTTGCCAATCTAAACTCGTTAAGAAAAGGCACAACCGAGTTTGCCATCGTGCAATCTGATTGGCAATACCACGCTCTCAAAGGAACAGGATTCTTCGCTGATCAAAAACCTTTCAAAAATCTTCGCTCTGTTTTTTCTTTATATACCGAAACTTTTACCTTGGCTGTTTTAGAAAATTCTGGAATAAAAAAACTAGATGATATTGTTGGTAAGAAAGTTAATTTTGGACCACAAGGATCTGGAATGTACGCCACTATGAACGTTCTATCTAAGGTAAAAGGATGGAATAAAAACTCTTTTTCAATCACAAACCTTGATCCTTCCGAGCAAGTTTCAGCTCTTTGTAGAGGCAATATTGACGTTATGATTTACACATCTGGCAACCCAAATGGAATTTTGCAGGAAGCTACTCAAAACAGCAATCCTAAGTGCAAAGTTAGAATTTTGAACATTGACAAAAGCACAATCAATAAGCTAATAAAACTTAACCCTTACTATGTGAAAGCCATAATACCGGGCGGAATGTACAGAGGTAATCCTGATGATATAGAAACTTTTGGAGTGAAGGCTACACTAATTACGTCGTCTGATATTTCTGATGATTTGGTCTACAACTTAACGAAGTCTGTATTTAGTGATTTTGATAATTTTAAAACCCTGCATCCAGTTTTTTCATCTCTTCGTAAAAAAGGATCCATAGAAGATGGTAATTCCTCCTCAATGCACGATGGAGCGGTTCGCTACTACAAAGAAGCCGGTTTGCTATAAACTTCACCAATCGGATAATACAATCTATATTCGGTTAGTGGGTTTTATAAAATAAACGTTTCCCAAAGAAAAAACCTTAAATATAAAACCAACAGGAATACAATCATTAAATAAGGCTATAAAAATATCCTTTTTGACATGATTATCCTGTTTTACATGCGGTATGGAGAAATTTAAATAATTTTTCCATCAACATATTAAAATCCCAAATAGCTTACCGAATTACTAACGTAGAAGGGTTTTGTACAGCACCGTTTCAAAATTGCAATTTAAGCTAAATATACTTTTAGATTCTTTTCAAGAAAAATCCAATTGTCTAATTATTAAGGTCTACAGCTTGCGATGCGTCTGCCATCTTCCTGATAATTTTCAAAAAAATAAAAACCAGATCCAATAAAAAAAATTACAATTAGAGTCTACTGCTGAGTCATTATTTCAATATTTTGAAAACTGAATTGAGAAATTTATAAATTTAAAAATCAATAAGAAGGGGCTCAAAATTTAATATTTTAATATATTGAGTTTTTCAATAATCGAATTCAAGGTCGCTCTACTAATAATTATTTAGGTCCAGTTAAATTTGAGGATATTAATAGGAAATGCTTAGAATATGCTTAGTTTAATACTTGAGAAAAAATTGTCACATCGTTTAAATAAATAATCAAAATTAGATCTCAAAGGATTGGAAAGTAGCACATTGTTTAAGACTTAGAAAGAGTAACATCAAGAGTATCTCGAACAGCTTCGCCAATAAAAATCAACAGACAAGAGATAGTAGTAATTATTACAAAACCGCTCATTCCTAAGTGATAAGCAAAAATATTATTTTTACCTTGTGCTAGCAGCTCACCAAGAGATGGCGTCTCAATTGAGAGTCCAAATCCTAAAAAATCAAGAGCAGTTAAGGTTATTATTGAATGACTTAAGAAAAATGGCAATATAGCCAATGTGCTAGCAATCGCATTAGGCAAAATATGAACAAAGATTATTCTATTGTGACTAGCTCCTATGGCTCTTGCTGACCGCACAAAATCAAAATTTCTTATTCTAAGAAACTCTGCCCTAACCAGTCCCACCAAAGACATCCAACTAAAAATAAGCATCAAAAACAATAAGATAAAAAATCCTGGTTCAATTATTGAAGATAAAATAATTAACAAAAATAGAACTGGAAGAGATGACCAAATCTCCATGAATCTTTGTAGAATTAAATCCATAATTCCACCGAAATAACCCTGTATTGCACCGAGAGAAACTCCAATAACTGTACTAAATAAGGTTAAAATTAAGCCAAAAATTAGAGAAATCCTAAGTCCATAAAGTAACCTAGCTAAAACATCTCGACCATTATCGTCTGTTCCTAGCAAATTATGTCTATCTGGAGCTGTTGGAGCTGGATTAGTGATGTTATAATTAATAGTAGAATAACCATAAGGGATTGGAGGCATTACCATCCATCCATTCTTTTCAATAAGATTTACTACGTAGGGATCTCTATAATTAGTTGTGGTTTCAAATTTTCCACAAAAAGTTGCTTCGGGATAGGATTGAATAATTGGGAAATATAAATTGCCTTGGTGATAAACCATTAAAGGTTTGTCATTAGCAATTATTTCAGCAAAAAGACTAGTGAAGAATAGAAAAGAAAAAAAGAGAAGAGAGTAATATCCGCGACGATTATTTTTAAATTTAGACCAAAAATTTAAAAATGAATTCATATGTCAGTAGGGATTCCGCGATCTAAATTCAGCAAGAAATGCTATTTTACAATTGACTTACTGAATTTAGATTATTTTTTATATGGCTTTTTCAATTTCAGATGCGGCAGTTTTGAATTTACCCATCATCAATCCAGTTCCAGCAGGAATCAATCTTCCTACAATAATATTTTCCTTTAGTCCGACTAAGTCATCAAACTTACCTTGAACTGCTGCATCCGTTAAAACCTTAGTAGTTTCTTGGAATGAAGCCGCAGAAATAAATGATTTAGTCTGAAGCGAAGCTTTGGTAATTCCCAAAAGAACCGGTGAAGATTCAGCCAAACGTAAACCTTCCGCTTTAGCTTTCTCATTTACCTTCTCAAATACATCGCGATCAACATATTCGCCATTAAGAAGAGTAGTATCACCAGATTTAATAATTTCAACTCTTTTGAGCATCATATTCAAAATTACTTCGATATGCTTATCATCTATTTTTACGCCTTGCATACGGTAAACTTTTTGAACCTCACCAACCATAAAGTTAGTGAATTCTTTAATTCCTTGAATACGTAAAATATCGTGAGGAACCAGACTTCCGTCAACCAAGATATCGCCTTTTTTAACAAGGTCACCTTCGCCAATAAATAAATGTTTGTTTTTGGCAACCATGTATTCAACTGGGTCTTGAGATTTATCCTCAGGAACAATTATTAATCTTCTTTTAACTTTATAATCCTTACCAAATTCTACTCTTCCATCAATTTCGGACATTACAGCAGCATTCTTTGGTTTTCTAGCCTCAAATAGCTCAGCAACTCTAGGTAAACCACCCGTAATATCTTTAGTTTTAGAGGATTCTTTTGGAATCTTGGCAATAATATCACCAGCTTTAACAGTTACACCATTAGCAATGGATATAAGGGTCCCAACCGAAAGAAGATATTCTTTCTTAGATTCTTTATTATTGTCAACAATCATAATTCTTGGTTTCAAATCCTGCTTAGAATATTGCTTCCAATCCATAATGATTTTGGTAGAGATTCCAGTGGAATCGTCTATTTTTTCTCTTAGGGAAATATTTTCCAATAGATCGGAATATTTAATATCGCCATCAGACTCAACCACAACTGGAATGTTATATGGATCCCACTCAGCTAAATGATCTCCTTTTTTCACTTTATCACCATTTTTATGAGTGATAACAGATCCATATGGTAATTTATAGCTGTGAATTTCTTTTTGATCTTTATCAACAATACTGATTTCTGAATTTCTAGTAACAACTACAATTTTACCATCACGATTAATAATGTCATGTTTACCGGAAATTTTAAGAATACCATCAGCAATTGCAGAAATTGAAGATTGTTCAGCGCCCCGAAGAGCTGCTCCACCAATATGGAATGTTCTCATTGTAAGCTGAGTACCTGGCTCACCAATCGACTGAGCCGCAACAACACCAACCGCTTCTCCAATACTAACTAGATCTCCTGTCGCAAGGTCACGACCATAACATTTAGCGCAAACCCCACCTTTAGTTTGACAAGTAAGAACTGATCTGGTTCTAACAGTTTTGATTTCATCTTTTTCAATTATATCAGCTATGTTTTCATCAATCATTTGACCAGCTTTTACAATAACTTTATTGCTTTTTGAAGATCTAACTTCTTCCAGTGCAACACGACCAAGAACCTGTTCTCCAATCGAAATAACTACCCTGCCATCATCAACAACTCCTTCTAAATCAACACCATCTTTAGATTTGCAATCTTCTTCAATTACGATGCAGTCTTGAGATACATCAACTAATCTTCTAGTTAGATAACCAGAGTTAGCTGTTTTTAGAGCCGTATCCGCCAAACCTTTTCTTGCACCATGCGCTGAAATGAAGTATTCAAGAACACTCAAACCTTCTTTAAAATTTGCGGTAATTGGAGTTTCAATAATTTCACCAGATGGTTTAGCCATCAAACCCCTCATACCAGCAACCTGCTTGATCTGATTCTCAGAACCTCTAGCGCCAGAATCTGCCATCATGTAGATTGAGTTAGCGTCTTTAGCGTCTTTATGGCTAGAGATTGCTTTCATCATTTCTTTCGAAATTTTATCAGTACAACTAGTCCACTCATCGATGATTTTATTATATCTCTCACCAGTGGTAATCAAGCCATCGCGATATTGCTGTTCGAATTTTTTAACTTTACCTAAAGATTCTTCAATATTTTTACCCTTACTGGTTGGAATAACCATATCGTCTTTACCGATTGAGATT
>JBLHNE010000117.1:0-4951 GCA_047619265.1 Rickettsiales bacterium
GCCAAGTTATATGATTTACTTCTAGCAATTTTGCCATTTGAACCACCTTATTTTGAAAAACATGGTCTTGAAACAATCTTTATTGGACATCCTGTAGTTGAAGATTTTCAAGCATCATTAAAATTAAATTCTGAAGAAAATAATTTTCGTACCAAAAGCCAAATTCCAGAAAATGATCTATTAATCTGTGCAATGGCAGGAAGTAGAATAGGTGAGGTTAAGAGAATTCTGCCAGAAATTATTGGCGCAATTAACATTTTATCCATAAAACACCCCAATTTAACTGTTGTTTTGCCAGTAATTGAGAGAACTAAAACAATATTTGCGCAATATTTAAATCAATTTAAAGCTAGAGTAATTTTAATTGATGAATCGCAAAAAAAATCAGCTTTTAAAGCTGCTAATCTGGCAATTGCCAAATCTGGAACTAACAATCTGGAAATTGCCATTGCTGGATTACCAATGGTTACTATCTACAAAATTAATCCAATAACTCACTTTATCGTCAAAAAATTAATTAAGATTAAATACGCCAATCTCATTAATCTTATTTTAAACCGCGAATTAATTCCGGAGCTTTTGCAGGACAATTGCAATTCCACTAAAATTGCAGAAACGGCCGAACATTTGATAAATAATCCAAATTTAGCTAACGGGCAAATTTTAGAAGGCAGGAAAGTTTTAAATATTTTAGGTCTAGATTCATTAATAACCCCATCACAAAAAGCGGCAAAAAAAATCTTATCCTATCTTTAATTTTTTTAAAAAATTGCTTGACTAACATTCAGCCAATGAATCAAAGCATCTAAAAAATACCAAACCTCTAGAGCCTTATGTTTCGGGCTTTTATCTTGTTGAGTACCACGGTTTATGACAGCAAAATTGTCAAGCAGTTTATTTGCAAAAAAGTAAAATAAATTTCTTTACAAGATCAAAAATTCACTAGAGAATTCGCCTCGATTTTGGAAGAAGTTGCAGATAAAATTTTCTTTTAAAGAATAGATATTTTTAATAAATCATAATCTTTTGCTTAAAAGCAGTTCATTGTTCGAACTTAAAAACAAATCCTAAAACTTTCCAAAATAATTTATTAAATTGAATTTCTACTAACTAGATGGTCTTACAAATTACAGCTCCCGAAGCTTGGAAAATTTTAGAAACAAACTCAGAATCAATTTTAATAGACGTTAGAACTCGTGAAGAAATAGATTTTGTTGGTTTTACTCATTTATCAAAAATTAACGCTAAAACAATTTTTTTGCCTTGGAAGCAATATCCGCAAATGTCAATGGATGCTACTTTTACCGATAAATTAGAAGCTTTAATTGCTGAAATTTTTCCGTCTAATCCCACGAAGACAAATTTATTATTCCTTTGCCGTAGCGGTGGAAGATCGCTTGAATCAGCCATGTTTATGGACGACCTTGGCTACGAAAATTGCTACAATATTACCGATGGATTTGAAGGTTCGCACGATGAATTCGAGCAAAGAGGAAAAATAAACGGCTGGAAGGCTAAAAACCTACCATGGAAACAAAACTAGAAAATGTTAATTAACGCTAAATCAAATAATAATTCATCAAACTTGGAAGTGCTTTCATCAGCTCTTTCAGCTGTTCCTTCTTCTGCAAATTCTTCAGATCATTGGCAAAATTTTGTCGTTGAATTAAAAGTAGAATGTGGTGAAGAAATTTTTGAAAAATGGCTTAGTAAAATCGAATTATATTCTCTTTTAGAGTCTGAAATAGTCATGTCGGCGCCTTCCAAATTTTTAAGAGATTGGATTGCTAGGGAATATATTGATTCCATAAAAAAGATTTGGAAAAATCAAATTCCAACCTTGCGTAAATTTTCAATTATTCACATTGAAAACACTTCCAAGCAAAATTCCTCGCAAATAGAAAAAGCAGCCAATAAAAACAACATCGTCAATATTTCTAAATATGACAATGTTTTCTCACTTGGAACCGATCTCAACAGCAAATTCACTTTCGATAATTTTGTTGTTGGAAAAAGCAACCAATTAGCCGTTATGGCAGCAAAAATTATGGCTGGAGAAGAAAATTCCAATATCAATCCTAGCGACGTTAACCCATTGTTTTTATATGGCGGAGTTGGTCTTGGAAAAACCCATTTAGGACAAGCAATTGCTTGGCACACCAAAGAAAATAATAAAAAAGTCAGAGCAATCTATCTTTCTGCAGAACGCTTCATGCATCAATTTGTGCAATCAATTAGAAGTAAAGATGTTGTTGAATTTAAAGAAAAATTCCGTTCAATCGATCTTTTAATTATCGATGATTTGCAATTCATTATTGGCAAAGAAGGAACTCAAGAAGAATTGCTTTACACCATTTCAAACCTAGTTGGCGACAATAAAAAAGTCATACTTATTTGCGATCGCTCTCCTGGAGATTTAAATAATGTTGGTGATAAATTAAGATCAAGAATGTCAGCAGGAATGGTTGCCGATTTCAAATGCCCAGACTATGCCTCTCGCTTAGAAATTCTAAATAGAAAATCCATAAATATTGAACCTAAAATTCCTACGGAAGTTTTAGAATTATTAGCAAATAACATTAATTCCAGTATTAGAGATTTAGAAGGCGCGCTCAAAAAATTAATGTTTAATCAAATTTCCAGCGGCGAAAATATCAATTTGCAAAGCGCTAATAGCTTGCTACAAGATCTATTTAGAACTGCTAAGAGTGATTTAAGTATAGCAGACATTAAAAAGGCTGTAGGCCATTGTTTCTCAGTAAATGTTAAAGATTTAGATTCAGCTTCTCGCTCCAGAAAATTTGCCCGCCCGCGTCAAATTTCCATGTATCTATCCAAAATATTAACCACTAAAAGCCTCGCTGAGATTGGCGATAATTTTGGTGGAAAAAACCACGCAACGGTAATTCACGCCGTTAAGACTGTGGAAAAATTAATGGCTCAAGATCTTGAATTGGCCAGCGAAGTTAGAATTATCGAAGAAAGCCTTACAAAATAAATCGGCTCTTTTCCAAATTAAAAAAATTCCTTTAAAAAACTACTTTAAAAAAATTACTTTAATTTACAGCCCGAGAAGAATCTTTTTTTTGCAAAACATTTTCGATTAAAATCATATCTCCAACTTCAATTCCTAATTTATCTGTTAATCCTCCATTAATTTCTAAAACTTTTTGAACGACATGATCAGATGAAATAGTATCTAAAGATTCTGGTCGAGCTCTTTTTTTGATACTAACGATTTCCCCTGCTTTATTAATAAAAATCATATCCAGAGAAATTTTGGTATTTTTCATCCACATAAAAACCATTCTTTCTTTTTTAAATTCAAACAACATCCCATGATCTTCTGGTAGGTTTTTGATAAACATCAAACCTTTTTGCTTAGATTCTTCTTCGCTAGCGATGTTAATTTTAAAATTGTGAGTGATATTAGTTTTGAGACTTTTGATTTGAATAGATGAATTATAGCTGCTGCTATTAAATGCAGTTAGGAAGGTGATGGCGATTAAACAAATAACAATATTGGTAAATTTATTTTTTTTAATTTTCCATAACATAGAGGTGCCAATTATTCCAAAATAATAATTGAAATATTGCAAATTGCCTGAGCGGCAATTCCTTCCTGCCTGCCTAGAAAGCCCATTTTTTCAGTTGTTGTGGCTTTAACGTTAATACGATTTTTATTTACATTCAGAACTTCTGCTAATTTTTCTTCAATTTTAGTTTTGTATTTTGAAATTCTAGGTTTCTCGCAAATAATCGTTAAATCGGCATTAATTAATTTTGCTCCTTTTTTATGCATTAAATGATTGGCATATTTAAGCATTTCGGTTGAATCACAATTCTTCCATTTTTCATCGGTTTCTGGAAAATGCTCTCCAATATCTCCTTCGCCAATTGCACCAAAAATAGCGTCAATCAAAGCATGGATTGCAACATCGCCATCGGAATGAGCTTTGATTTTTTTGTTAAAATCTTCTGAATGTGCAATGTCAATTCCGCCAATTCTAATAAATCTAGATTCTTCTTTTTCAAGATCACGAAATTGATGAACGTCGTAACCAATGCCAGAGCGAAATTCTTCTTTAACATTTTCAACTCTTAAGATCATCAACCTTTTGGCTCTTTCGTAGTCTTCTTGGGTGGTAATTTTGAAATTATTTTGCGACCCTGGAACAATAGCAACGGGAATTCCAGCGTATTCATCAAGAGCAGCATCGTCGGTGAAGTGAATATCTTTAAAGGCGCTATGGGCATTTAAAATATCTTGATAAATAAATCCTTGAGGAGTTTGGGCACGCCATAGATTTCCACGCTCAACGGTCCATTCAATTTTACCATCGCCATATTTTTTAATAGTATCTTCAACTGCAATAGCGGGAATAACGGCGGGGTGAGTTTCGAGTTTTTCTAGAATGCCATTAATCACTCTTTTTGAAACGAAAGGACGAGCGCCATCGTGGATTAGAACTTTATCAGGGGCATATTCTTTTAAGGCTTCAAGTCCATTATGAACCGAAGATTGACGAGTTTCACCACCAAAAACTGGATTGAGCAAATCAAGACCAATGGTTGCTTCCTCGTAAAGCTGCATATCATCTGGATGAATGGTGCAAATAACATCGGTAATTTGTGGATGATTTACGAAAGCTAAAATTGTGTGACGAAGCATTGGCACGCCGGCAAGTGGAAGATATTGCTTAGGAATTCCATCGCCATCAATTGAAAGTCTAGAACCTCGACCAGAAGCGGTGATTAATGCGACAATTTTTTTCATATTAATCTTAATATTTATCTTTTTGGCAGAATTTTTTTATCTGTTACCATCTTTCTTGGTATTTCTTTTTCTGAATATGTCAATCATGGCATAACATAAAGTTAATTTTTCTAAACAGCTTGAATGTTTGCGTGGTAAATTTAACTCCGAATTGCCAGATTCACTCATAGGTCT
>JBLHNE010000118.1:0-4934 GCA_047619265.1 Rickettsiales bacterium
CGAAAATTATGAAGAGAATGGCAACTAAATAGAATTGAATATCGAAGCCACTTCTGGCTGGACCAACTCCTTCAAAACCGCACTCATAAGGGGAATTTTTTTCCTTGTCGGGAGTTCTTTTAGCAAGAATAAAAGGAATTATTAGGATGGTGAATGAAAGTCCGCCAGCGACTGCAAAAAATAGCAGGATTGGCAAGTAGTTACTAAGTAGGTTGTCCATTGGTAAATTTAATCTTTAATTTAATGTGTTTGGGGGCTTGTAATTATAACCAGAATCTAGGAAAATCTCTTTCTATCTAGCTTCAAAAGAGCGATAAATCTATAAATTATTTAGCAATAAATCAAGTTTTTTAAAATGTTATTTTCAGGTTTACACACAGCACTCATCACCCCATTTAAAAATAATCAAATTGACGAGGATGCATTTACGAAATTAATTGAATTTCAGATTGCAAATGGCGTATCTGGAATAGTTCCTTGTGGCACGACTGGAGAGTCTCCAACCCTAACTCACAAAGAACATAATTTGGTAATTGAATTGGCGGTTAAAATTTCCAATAATAGAGTAAAAGTTATTGCTGGAACTGGTTCAAATTCAACTGCCGAAGCAATCATGACCACGCTTTACGCTAAAGAAGCTGGCGCAGATGCTTGTTTGGTGGTTGCTCCATACTATAACAAACCAACTGGAGAAGGGCTCTATCAGCATTTTAAAGCTATTAACGACAATTGCGATGTTCCACTAATTATCTACAACATTCCTGGAAGATCGGCTGTAAATATTTCTGATGAAGTTTTGGCTCGTTTAGCAAAATTAAAAAATATTAAAGGTATTAAAGATGCTACTGGAGATTTGGCCCGAGTAGCGAGTTTAAAGCTTTTAGTCGATGATGATTTTTCAATTTTGTCTGGAGATGATGTGGCGACAGTAGGTTTTAACGCGATGGGTGGCTGCGGTTTAATTTCTGTAACTGCTAATATCGCTCCTAAACTTTGCTCTGAATTGCAAAAAGCAACTTTGGGTGGAGATTTCAAGAGGGCACTGGAAATTCAAGATCAATTAACTAGTTTAAATTTAGCCATGTTTTTGGAAACCAATCCAATTCCAGTTAAATATGCTGCATCATTAATGGGAATTTGCGAAGCAGACATTCGCTTGCCACTAACTCCACCATCTCAAATGGTGAAGGATAAAATAGAATCTGAGATGAAAAAGCTGGGCTTAATTAAGAATTCTTAGATTAATTATAATTTCTTATTACATGTTATTTCCTGATAAATCCTAAAAAAATACTAGGTCTAATAACTCTATTTTTGATGTAGAGATTTATATCAAATCCATCTTTAATAACACATTTATGTTCCATCTCTTTGATTTTATCCTCAAAAATATGGTTCTTGTTCAAAATGAGTGGGTAGATCAAAATTTATTCACCTTTGAAAAATTTAATTTACCCGTCAAAAAATAAGTTATTGTCATAAAATGTTTATCTTTACTTTGCTTTTCTTTTAGCAGTTTGAAGAACTGAGTTTAAACCTCCCAAGATATCATTCTAATCTGACTGACCTTCCTTTAATAATTCTTTCCCAGTCATTCTTAATGATTCTAGCAATTTTAATCATTGGTTCTAATCCATTTTCACCCGCCTGCCGATCATTTCTCGAACTAAAGCAACCCTTAAAAACATTTAAATCCAACAGGGCTGGCTAAATACTACCCGTAAATAAACTCTAGATCCCACTAAAAATAGGACTAAATATGATGTGGAATTAATTAACCAACAATGTCTAGTGCTTTTTGAACATTATGGTTACAAAAGTTTGTTATGGGATTTATTTTAACGTTTATGTTGACAATTAATATGTTATGTTATCACATAACAAAAAATCCTTAACATTTTTATTTACTCACTTAATTCATTATTTAATTTATGCGTTATTTAAAACCTATTTCCGTAGCATTATCCGCCACATTCGTTGCTACATTTTTAGCTCCTAATTCATTTGCTAAAGATAAGACAATAATTCTAGATCCTGTCATAGTGACTGCAAACCCTTTGAACAGACCCTATAACGAATTAACTCAAGCCATTACTTTACTTGAAGGAGAAAATTTGCGTAGAAAATTGCAACCAACAATAGGAGAAACTCTGGCTGGAGAACCTGGTGTTCGCTCTACATATTTTGGCCCAGGATCGAGTCGTCCGGTAATTAGAGGTCTTAATGGCGATCAAATTAATATTTTACAAAACGGAATTAATAATATCGATGCCTCGAGCAATAGCGCCGATCATAATCTTGCTATCGACCCTTTATCTGTTGAAAGAATTGAAATAATTCGTGGCCCTTCCGCTCTTCTCTATGGTTCTAAGGCAGTTGGAGGAGTTGTGAATATTATTGACAACAGAATTCCAGATCAGCCAATTCCTGAAAAAGCCACTGGTGCGACCGATTTTAAATATAATTCTGTCAATAATGGGCGCTCGGGCTCAATTTTGCTGGAAGGCGGCATAGGAAATTATGCTTGGCATATAAATGGTTTTAAAAGATTGACCGACGATGTTAAAATTCCGGGATACGCACGCTCAAAAAGTTTGCGCGCCGAGGAACCTCATGATCCGGGTGAAACAGAAGAAAAAGGTAAAATAAGTAATAGCCAAAGCAATAGCGACGGAGTGACAGTTGGTGTTTCAAGATTTTTTGACAAAGGTTATTTTGGGGTTTCTCTCACTAACTATGAAACCAATTATGGAATTGTCGGTCACGAAGATCACGATCACGGCGGAGCTCACGCGGAAGATGTTGATATTACCATCGGCATGAAACAAAGGCGTTTTGATTTAGCTGGTCTATATAAAGATCCAACCGATTATGTGAAGGCGATAAAATATAAATTTGGCTTTTCTGACTATGAGCACACAGAATTTGAAGGACAAGAGTCTGGAACAATGTTTAAGAATCGCGGATATGACAGCCGAATTGAAGTTACCCATAATAAATTGGGTTTATTCGAAGGAGCGGTGGGTTTGCAATCAAATAGAAGTGATTTTTCTGCTATTGGCGAAGAAGCTTTTGTTCCGCCTAGCGTTACTCAAACTAATTCAGTCTTCATATTGGAAGAAGTTCCTTTTGGAGATTTGAAGTTGCAAATAGGAGGTAGGCTTGATTATCAAGAAATAAATGTTGATAAAGTTGCTTCCTTTGAAAATGCTGAATCGCGTAATGATTTAACTGGAAGCGCTTCTTTTGGATTTACCTATAAATTGCCAAAAGATTATTCAGCCGCAATTTCCACCTCATATACCCAGCGCGCTCCTAATGCTCAAGAGCTTTATTCAAATGGCGAGCATTTAGCGACAGAAACTTTTGAAGTTGGTAATCAAGATCTCGATGTTCAAAAATCAATCGGAATTGATCTTTCCTTGCGTAAAAATTCAGGATTTTTCACAGGTGAGGTGAATTTGTTCTATAATAATTTTCAGAATTTCATCGCTCTAGATGCGACCGGCGAGGAAGCTGCTGGATCTCATTTACCTATTTATAATTATGTAAATATGCCTGCAGAATTTTATGGGGCAGAAATAAAAGCCATGTTCGATGTTTATGATAAAAAACAACATAAAGTAAATTTTGAACTCAGAGGTGATTATGTAGAAGCTAGGAATACAAGAACTTCTGAACATTTGCCGCGTATTTCTCCAGCTAGAGTTGGAGGTAGTGCTATTTATAATTATCAAAAAATTGGCCTAAGATTAGACGCAGACTACACGTTTGCTCAAAATAATGTGGCAACATCTGAAACTCCAACGGATGGTTACATAATGCTTAATGCCGGAACGGATTATAAAATCAATCTTGGGCCCACTAGTTCAATTCTATATTTAAATGCTACAAACTTGCTTAATCAAGAAGCTCGTAACCATGTTTCATTTCTAAAAGATAGCATTCCTCTTCCGGGTCGTTCACTCATGGTTGGTATTAGAACTTTGTTTTAGGATCTTGAATTAAAATGATATTCACTTAGGAGCTTTAAAATAAAGGTTTTTAAGTGAATATTTATTTAATCCACCCTGAATAAACTATTTCTCAATTTATCTATCTCAGATTTCCCTAAGATTTTTTCAAATCAGAAACTTGCCAAATTTCTGACCATTCCGCTTCTTTTATCCAGATATGAAGATTTTGATTTCATTTTTAACGTTTTAACCTTCATTTTTATCAATTCAGTGATTTTTTGCATCCTTTATCAAATTACTGATAAAATTATAACAAAACCAGGAAGTTCTAAATAATTGGATAATCTTGAACATTATAAAGTTGATAATGCCACCATTCAGTGCGATAAATATCAAATCCAGCGCTCAGCATTATTCCCATTAAAAGATAACGATTTTTTCGAGCGAGTATTGATAAATCTTCCGCGCCATGATTGGCTTTGATGCCGAATTCATCAAAACCAGTTCCCATTTCTAATTCGGCGCCATTTTTATCAATTAAAGTCAAATCAATGGCAATTCCCCTGCAATGAGTAACTAATCCGGTTTTTGGATCAGAAACATAATCTCCATCAGGATAATGCTCAAATAGAATCTCTTGAACTTTTATTGGCCTGAAAGTGTCAAATATTTTAAATCTAAAACCTTGTTCTTTAGCAAGAGGAATAGCTTTTTTTAAAAGTTCTGCAGCCTTCGGGTGCAAAAAGCAATAAGGTCGATCATAAACCGCCTTACCGGTGAAATTTTCATTCGTGGCATATTTGATGTCAATTTCTACATCAAAACCATTTTCTTTATTGATCGGAGTTAGGTTTTTCATAATTTCCTATTTGAGAAATATTGTGAATTTTTCTTAATTCGAAGCTTTTTGCATCTTCAAAATCTAGTTTTGTAAATAGATTTCTATTATGAGTTAAAACAAATATTTGCTTGATTCTA
>JBLHNE010000119.1:0-4838 GCA_047619265.1 Rickettsiales bacterium
AGGTGTCTGGCGGTATTGTATTTTGCATTAGACAATTCCAAAGATGTTGTGATTGCGTCTTTGAGCCAGAAAATCCACACAAAACAAAGTGACGAGACAAAAAGTATATTAAAAAGCAATATCCAAGGATGATAAAATGAGACCAAAATCAATCCTGAAATCACCTGCAATATTAAGGCAAAAAAACCAATAATCACAGAGGGAATAATTTTTTGAATATTGGTAATATCAAAATATCTATTGATTAGTTCTTGGCGGTTAATATTTGAATAAAACAGATTGTTAGCAAAAATATTCTTCAAGGTAAATTCGGAAGAAGTTCTGGCATAAAATTTTTTTTCAAAGATTTCCAAAATATAGATTTGCCAGGCCTTAAGAAAGCCATAAATCAAAAGCAAACAAAACAAAACTATAGCCAAAGTAACAACCGCCTTTATCGACCCAACATTGGCAATAGTATTTACCAAAGACTGAACAGAGATAGGAACAGAAAGGCTTAAAATGCTGATGGCAAATCCATAAAATATTGATAAATGCAACAGATGTTTATCTTCTTTAATAATATTAAAGAAGATCTCCCCCAAAACTTTTAGATTATTTTTTTGAATTTGAGACATAGCTTTATAAGGGATTTATAATTTAATTAGTTGTTTCTCATTTTTGCAAAACCACATTCTTAACTGCGTTTCTTACGGGGTCAATAAAGTTTCCAGCATTAAATTGCGTTTTTTAGATGTAATAATGCTTGTAAAAATTTATAAATAAACTGATTTGCTGAATCTCAAGCATATTTCTTGCAGCGCCAAGATTCTAGCTCATTTTTATAGAAATTTTTAATGTAAAAGCATCAACGCAAAAGAGCATTCTGGTGAGATTCATGAACAATAATAAATCGGCAGTTTTAAATATTTTTCAAAGAAGTATTGAGCTTAGAGCAATAAATACAGGATGCTAAAGAGGAGCATTCAGGTATCGGAAAAATCGAAAAATCCGCCCATTTTTTAAGATAAATCGCCAATCATTTTTTGATAGATTTCTTTCAAATCGCCATTGCATAAATCAACGTTATTCTTTATTCCAATTCTCATGGTTTGGGCGGAATGTTTTGCCAGTAAAGCTGCATAAATTAATTGTTTTTTTGTTTCGCGCCTATCCCAAAATAGCATCATACATTTTATCTAAAGTTTTTTGATCCAGGCATGACTAGGCCTGATTAAAAGAAGATCCCGCCATAGCTATGAATAAAGCATCTTCTTTGGGAATTGGAACATTCTGCAATTCAGATTCTGTTTTTGGGCTGATTATGATTATTTTTTTGTCAAATATTAAACTTTTATTCCAGAAATTCTTGCTCACAAAATCAATCGAAGCTTCGGCTTCATTTTTATTAATGCCTTTTTATAAAAACTGCGGGCCCATTCTTTTAGACTGCATATTGGCTTTTTTGTTAATAATTTCATCTGCAAAATATTTAGGACCCAATCTAAACTCAAATAACTAGTATTCTTCCGGATCAACCACCTTGTTTTTATTCCGATCAATTAAAATAATCGCATAGAATTTATTGGCGCCGGCCAACTCCCTCCTCGATCCTCTATTCAGAATTGAATTGATGGTAAAATAATGATATTATCCTCTTTTAACCTCATTCTGACTTAATTTGTCGTGATTATATCCGCTAGAAACAAAGAGGGATAGATTATTTTTATCAGGACTCTTATCAATATTTGAGAATGGCAAAAAGCATGGCATATCATTTAAAGGGCGACCTCCTTCAATTTGAAATAGAATTTGTCTTTTTTGCTAAAAACTATTATTAATTTTTTAGGTGCTAAAATTTATAAAGCCCAAAAGTAGCTATTCGGGAATATTATTTTGAGGATTTATTTCAAAACATCTAGGCCGATGTCGACGGCTTTGCTGGAGTGGGTTAGGGCGCCGATGGAGATGTAGTTTACTCCTGTTTGGGCGATTTCTTTGATTGATGATAAATTAATTCCTCCAGAAGCTTCAATTTTTGCTTTACCAGCAATTAATTCGACGGCTTTTTTGGTTTGAGAAATATTCATATTATCCAGCATAATAATATCGGCTTTTGATTCTAAAGCTTCTAGAACCTGATCTAAGGTGTCGCACTCGACCTCGATAGGCATTGATTTATTGGTTTTTGCTAAATTTTCTCGCACTAATTTAACTGCTTCGGAAATGTTACCAGCAGCGGAAATGTGGTTGTCTTTAATTAAAATTCCGTCGTAAAGCGCCATGCGGTGGTTGGTTCCGCCGCCAGTTTTAACGGCATATTTTTGTAATTCGCGAATATTAGGAATGGTTTTTCTGGTGTCTAGAATTTGAGCGTTAGTACCGGCAATTTCATCGACGTATTTTTTGGTGGTGGTAGAAATTCCGCTTAAATGCTGCATTAAATTTAGAACTAGTCTTTCTGCAGCAAAAACTGCTTTGGCATTTCCTATTCCTTCAATAATTATTGAGTTTTGAGGCAGATAATCTCCATCTTTATGGTTCGATTTTAAAATAGCGGGCGTAGTTTTTAATCTTTCTTCAGTTGTTTTAAATATTTGCAAGGCAATCTCAAGGCCGCATAAAACAATTGGTTCGCGATTGCTGATTTGGAATTCTATTTTTTGATCGTGTGGAATTATGAAGTCAGAAGTGACGTCGCCAAGAATTCCTAAATCTTCATCCAAGCCTTGCTGGATAATGTTGTTGATTAATGATGTATTTAATAGCATGCTCGGGGATTAAAATTTTTCTTCTTCAAATTATCAAGTCTTTGCTTAATAAAGTGGCGCATAAAGGCCATTTCTTTGGGGGCAATTTTTTTGGTGCCATTTTCGTCATCTTCCATAATTCTGCTTATTATGGAAAATGCCTCACAATCTTTTCCAAGCTTTGCGGCAGCCAGTCCGGCCAGTTGCCTAGTCCAAATTGGAGCATTTTCATTTTCATTTTCGCCTAATTTTTTAGCTAGTGTTAAGGCTAGATCTTTATCTTTCAAAGTGCTATTGGCAATAATAAAAGCTTGAAACATCCACCACCAATCTTCGTCAATATTAACGCTGGCATATTCATCTAAATATTTAACTATATATCTAGTATCTTCGGGAGTTTGGGTTTGGGAATAATAATTGGCAGCAAGAGAGGGAACATATTTTGATTTATGATCAAGATTGTCGAGTAATTTAAACCATTTGTAAAGATCTGAATAATTATATTTTTTTAACGCCGTGAAACGCCCAAAAGTGTCTCCAGCATTTTCAATTCTTAAGGCGTTGAGGCGGAAATAAAATTGGGGGTCTCCAAGCGAAAAAGCGGCAACAGATTCTTTACTGGGAAGTTTTGGAACTATTTGGGCATCAGGCTTTAATTTCTCAGTTTTAAACCAAAAACAAACTTGTAGCACAAAGAATAGTAAAAATGCCCCAATAAAAAGATGGTGCAAATTGCTGTAGATTTTGAATTTTGAAATAGATTTAAATATTGACACAGGCCCCTTAGAATTGCTTGCGGTTAAAATCGTAAAAGGCCATCAGAATCATCAATGGAATATAGATGATTGATTGGCCGAGTATGATGTAGAATTCAGCAGGATTAACCACGCCGTAAATCAACCATTCACTTTTTCCATATAGATCGAGGCGCGGAAACGCGATTGAAATTAGTTTTAAAGTTCCATTTAAAACACGATCTACTGAATTGAGATCGGTTAATTTTTGAGGAATGCTAATGGTCAAAACAAAGAATCCCATCATTCTGGATATGATATAAAAACCAATCGAAGCCATTATTGCCGAAACTGCGCTACCTAATATTAGTGAAGCGAGAAGGGAGAATGTGATGATGATCGAGGCTTCAAAAATCAGGCTTAAAATCCAATATCCAAGGCCAGCCACATTTGCTTTCATGAAGAAGAGCAAAATTGCCAAAGGAACAATAATTAATAGCGCTACTAAAATGAAACCAAGTAAATAGGCTAAAATTAAATTATGTCTGGAAATTGCCTTAGACAAAACAAATTCTACTTCTCTGTTCTCAAAAGTTCTGCGCACATAAAAACACACAAATAAAATCATTCCGATAGCAAAAATCATGCGAGCAGATCCGGCGACATATGCTATTGTTGCTTCAGATTGTTCTATGAGGGCGGTTCCGCCAACTATTGATGAAATTCCAAAAGCCGCCAGAAGCATTATGAAAAGACCAACATAAAGACGGTCTCTAATGGCGGTTAGGAGAATATATTTTAGAATTGAGATCATGATTAATTATTTAAAAATGGTCTTGTGCTAGAAGTGAAAGTATCGTGAAGGGTACGATCGTAATTGCCAATGCCTCCGCCTGAATTAATAACGGTGGCCTTGATAAAGATTACGGTTTCGGTAACAGATGAAACTTTGCTAACGCTTTTAAATAGGTTCCCAAGATAAGGAATGTCGCTCAAATAAGGTATGCCATTATCTCTGTTTTCTGTTTTTTCAGACATAAGCCCTCCAATAACCAAAACATTACCACTTTGAATTTTGGCAATAGTGTGCAACTCACGGGTGTTGATGATGGGAATTTGATTGACTAAATTTCTCGAGACATTGTTTTCGATTACCGTTACGGTTTGAGTCTCACTTCTGTTTGAGATGGTAATTTTTGGCTTCACATCCAAGGTTATTTCGTTAGTTCTAAGATCGATTACAGGGGTTATGGCAAGCTCGGTTCCTGTCGGTTCTTCATGCATGGTTGAAGTTACGGTTGTGTTTACACTAGCAGATCCAGTGGTAGTGATTGCACTATTTGTTGCATCGTTAGTGAAATAAACTAATTTCTCA
>JBLHNE010000120.1:0-4838 GCA_047619265.1 Rickettsiales bacterium
AAAATTTGCTAATTCTTTTACATATTTATAAACGTAACGCTCAGCCAAAAAATGCGCATCAAAACCACTGATTTCTTGATCCGTGGATATAAAATCCTCTAATTCATTTTGTTTATCAATATCCCCGTCTCCTATTTTTCTATATATTTCTCCTGGGGTGGCTTTGGTGTCTATAGCATGATCCATATCAATAACCTTCTTATTATTACTCAAACAAACTAAATATGAGTATGGTATATTATTTTCCTGATCTGTTCCTGCTTTTATTTCATATTTATCCTTTTTTCCAAGTCGTTTCAATTCTTCTTGATAAAACAAAAACATTGAAAATGTTTGGAGAGGGAGTTGATCCAATAAAGAATTACGAAACTTTTGTAAATCACAATATTGATAATGATGAAATCAAGAAAATTTATTATAAAGATAATATCCCAGCTATTTTGGGAACGAAGGGTTTTAAGGGAAAAATATTATTCCAGACATTAGATCAGGATCAGGAAAAGCAGCAGAAAACTTTGCATCAAATTAATAAAAATAAACTATTAAAAATAGATCAAATTGTTGATTTAGTTTCAGATATTTTTGATGTTAAGACGAGTCAAATAATTAATTACAATCGAGGCAGACGATCCTTAAATATCCCTCGATTTTTTGCCAAAAATATAAAGATTTAACATTAACTCAAATTTCTCACTATTTTAACTTAAAGCATAAAGGTTCAGTCAGTAAGGCAATGTTTAGGATTAATAATATTGTAAAGGAAGTAAAACTAGATCAACAGATGAAAGCTGCAAAAGACAGTTTGTGGTTGACGGCAGACGCCCGAACCCCTTTTTTTTAAATCATAAATTCGTCATTTACACAGTTTTTATGATGCCCTCGAATTATCAGATATGAAAAAGTCTAATTTATCTTTAGAAATATCCACCCCAACATAGCCTTAGGAAGGAATATCAGAATTTAGATTGTTAGAATTATTAGGATTATTAATGCCAGGAATACTCTTCCTAGACTTTAGAAGTTCAGGACATATAAATTGAGAATTGATTGTTAAAAAAAGATCTCTGGATTGTGATTCGAACTCTGATTTATTAATCTTGTAGGACTGGCAAATCAGGTTCATTCTACTGCTTGCGATTTGATCAAAGCTTAAGAGTAAATAACAAGCTCAGCCCGATCTTATTTGAGCAAGCCCATATAAGTTATCTTACTCCTATGCGATAGGATCATTACTTATATTTTTGAAGTGAAGTTTTTAAGTGAATTATCGCTGTTTTTTCACATACAGCCTCTAGGATTAAAACCTTAGTGAGTGAAGATATGCAATTACAAACTTATAAAATAATTTTTAAATGAATATAGATCAGCGCAAGTTGAGACATTTGCTGCATTGCACTTTTGATACACTCTGGAAAAATCCTGAGGGCAAAGTAAGGGAATTAACAGAAGCAGAAATAAAAGATCAGCACAAAAGGCGAACGAAGTCATATAAATTGCTCACCACTTTACTTATAAACCCAATATGGAATCTTAATAATAGCTGGCCAACAGACGAGAAAGATCAAATGGTCCATTTCTCTTTATTCTATAAAGAATCTCAATTTGAGGAGGCTTTACTTAAGCTTGTAATGCTTTGTGATGACGATAGCAAAAGCTCGGCAAAAAAAATATGCTTAGAATATTTTGTTACTCAATCTCAAAATCTTCAAATTAAAGATGGTCATATTGAAGAAAGGGTTGGATTTAAGGCCCTTGAATTAAAAACAAAAAACCTTGAATTCTTAATTGATAAACTTAACCAAATTCAAGGAGAATATAAGAAACAGGAATTGGAAAAAGATCAATTACAGCATGCTCAAGATCTGCACCGTATTGAATTTAAATCCAGATTAAAAGAATTGCTGATTGTTTTTGATGGCGATATTCCGACTATAGATCACAGACTTGAATCTTTTGCGGCCGCAGGTTCTCAAGAAATAAAGGTAATATTCGAGAGTGTCAATTCCCAAGCGAAGTCTAATTTTAGAACTTTAGGACAAAATCACGAATATCATTTTTTAGAAGAATTAACATCTTATTTTGGCTGGATTTACGATGGAGATTATTTCAGCTGTCTTGTTGATCTTGAAAGGGCAGCTTCTTTCAAAGAATTGCAAAAAGATAAATTATTGATAGAGGAAGACCCAAAAACACCCGCTTTAACACAAAATCCTGTTTCAAAGCCAATTCCCCTTCCAGCAAAAAATCCTGTTTTATTCAAAACTTCTGCCTCAAAAAATCCTTCCTCTAATCAACAAAAAAGATCATCTCAAGAAAAAGAAAAAAAAGCAGCGGTTAAAGATTCACCCCTACCTATTGAAAAATCTCAAGACAATAAATCTGCAAATAAACTTATCTCCCAAATAAAAGAAATAGAAAAACTTAAAAATAAAAATTCACTTCAAAAACTCACCCAACAATGCATGGTTTTGGAGGTGATTATTCTGCAAGATATTGACAAATTTGGTACAGAAGATTTATTTCTAATTTTAGATGGTTTGGCAAATTTGGTTAAGACTTTGAATCAAAATTCTAAAATTAAATTATTTGATTCTGCCATGATAAAAATCATTGAAATAATCAAAGAAACCGCGCCTCATATAAATTTAAAATTGTCAGGAATGAATCGCGTTCCTAACTTATTTCACGACATATCGTCTTATTATAAAACAGCAGTATCTGTTTCATTTTTGCAATGTTTCGACACCAAAATTCAATCTAATATTATATTTCCAAAACTTTTAAATATTAAAGCAAGAACCAATGGTCTTGGATTATCATTTTGCGGCGATATCGATATTTTTGTTGAAAATTTAAGATTATCGCTAGGTGAGAATGTTGATTTAGATCAATTAACAACAAAAAAATCACATATTGTCTATGCTATTAAAGATTTTCTAGACAAAAATAAAGGTGATAATTCTCCGATTGAGATCTTTCAAAAGATATCTCTTCCAATGAGTGATTCCTCAAAAACTCTATTTAAGGTGCTGGCGGTTTCATCAAATTTATTGTCTCATGCAGAATTTAATAACGCACTAAAATTGATTCTGGAAGGTCAAGAAATAGCCTCATTGATAAAATTTGCTCCTGAAAAATTCATTTTGGCAATTACCAAATTTTCTACAAATTTTTCTAAAGAAGAAATTAAGAAGCTGTTTAGCTCTATTGATGATAAGTCAAAATTGACGATGCTGTATGAACTTATTTTAAATGATGAATTCTCCTCATTAGAAGAATTATTTGAACAAGGGTCAACATTTTTTCAAAATCATGAACATCGAAAAAAACTGTCTCATATTTTGCTATCTGCTCTCAATATCAATCGACCCGATGTTTTTTTATCTATTGTCAGAATATTGCCGATTAAGGAGGGAAATATTGATTTAAAAGCACTGCCTAATTACGAAGATGCTGTAATACCTTTTTTAAGGGCGGCCTTTTTTTATGGTAATTGTGAAATAATAGAGTTGATTTTTAACAAAAATTTACCAATTTCAAAAAGAATAGAACTATTGAATTTGTCTGATCGTGATGGGAATTCCCTTATCTTGTTTTTATCTAATTCAACCCTCAAAGCCGTAGAATTGGTATTTAAAGACTTTGATGGCGACCAATGTTTTGAAGTGTTAAAAAATAAAAACCCAAAAGGGGTTAATTTTATTATGTATGCAGTCCAAGAATACAACGTGCAGATTGCCAATTTTGTACTTAACAAATTGAGTCCTGATCAACGCTTTGAATTGCTAAAAATCAAAAGTGTATCTGGCTTTAATGCTGCCATGATGGCAGCCCAAAAAGGTCAAAATGAAGTTTTGGGAGCAATGTTTAAAAAATTTTCTTATGAGCAATATTTTGATATTATTCAAGAAACAGACGTCAATGGATTATCAATTATCGAATATGCAATAAGTAGTTGCGAGGTTAAAAATTTAATAATGCTAATCAAGCCTTTAAATAAAAGGCATCTGTTATCATTTTTTACAACATCTGGAATTATCCAATCAACACAAAGCACCAAAGAACATTTAATATTAAATTTCTTGCCAGAATTACAATATGAATTTCAAGAAGCAATATTATCATGCTTTGATCACGATGAAAAAATTTATCAATGTTTTTTAGCAGGGTCAGAATTTGATGTGGACAAAATAATTAAAGGTGGTTTTGTTCATTTATTGAAATGCCATCTTTTAAAAGATCATGTAAATAAAGTGGAAAAATTTACTGATGTTTTCACAAAAATAATCAAATCGAATTGTCCGATTAATTTATTAATGATGGAAAAATTAGATAAATTAAGTGAAGATGAGCAAGTGGATTTATGGACAAAAACAAATGAAAAAGGCGTCACAATAATTGATTTGATCTCTAAAAAACTTAGTTTAATGAGATCTTTTGAAGACAAAAAAGACATGTCTGAACAAATTGAGTCGTTAGGCCATTTAACGATTACTATTGAACAATCTATGAACAGATTGATTGGCAGTGAAAAATTGTCGGTGATGCAAAAAGATAATCTACAAAAAGAAAAGGACAAAGTTCCTCAACCTAGAAATTTTGCTACCAAAATTGATGCATCAAAAGTGCCGTCCGAAATAGAAAAATGGAAAGAGCAAGCTGTTCTAATTCCTAAAAACCTACCCAGCACCCACCCTGATTTAAAAAATGTTCCAACAAAAAGATATTCAGCCGTTGAACCTGCTGTTCTTATTCGTGGTTAAAATTTAACTCCCTCTTAAATCAAGCTCTTTTTGCAAATTAACCAAGGCAGCTCTAACCCCTTCTTCTATAACGGA
>JBLHNE010000121.1:0-4787 GCA_047619265.1 Rickettsiales bacterium
TTATCTAAAGATATTAAAAATGTTTCTCCCTTACTTTTAAAGCCATTTAAGAAAAATGATAATCTTCCAACAGAAGTTAGGCCTTTGGTGGATTCTTTAAATTTTTTATTGGTAAAATTAGAAGAATCGATGAATAAAGAGCGCAAATTCATTGATTATGCATCTCATGAACTACGAACTCCGCTTACCGTTATTAAAACCAAAACTCAGTTTTTGATTAAAAAGCATAAAAATGATCAAGAGTTAAATGAAGATTTAACAAATTTATTAATAGCGGTTGATCGAATCATAAACCTTTCCAACCAACTTCTCATTTTATCTCGAATCGATACCGAAAATAAAATAGTTAAAAAAGAGAAGTTCAATTTAGGCTTTTTGACCAGTGAAATTGCAGCTAATTTTTATTCAATTGCACATATTAAGAATATTAAAATTAGCACTGAAATAGAGGGTGGTTGCATTATCGATGCCAATAAATTCCATATGGAAATTTTACTAGGGAATCTTTTTGACAATGCCATAAAATATAGCCCAAATAAAGAGAAGGTTTTAGTTGAGCTTAAAAAAGAGGATAAAAATATTATATTTTCCATCCACAATAAGGGTGAATTGATTTCAAAAGATGCTCAGAAGCATATTTTTGATAGATTTTATAGGGCAGGAAATAGTAATCAGGATGGTTCGGGATTAGGACTTTCGATTGTTAAAAGAATAGCAGATTTGCATGAGGTTAAAATTAGCTTCATTTCGGAAAAACAAGGAAATCGAGTTATTTTGAATTTTAATGAGGTTTTAAAAGAGTAATACCAAGCCTAAACCTAAGTTTTGATATGGGCTCTGTTGCGAATCGCAAAAAAAATGGCTGATTTGAATTTTAAGAATTAGTTTTTTAAAGTTTTTTGCAGGGTTTTAGATTGAGTGGAAATATTTAGTCAAACATTAATGAAATTTCATGGATATCCTAGATATTTCAATTTTTAGCTTCCTAGTTAAAGAGATGAATCGTCAATTTCTAGAATATGCTAAGATTAGCAATTTTATTATTGCTAAAAAAAGATTTAGCATTGAAAATAAAACGCTAAAGCCAATGGTATAGTTAGAAAAAAGATTATACCAAGCCCCATCTTTAATAGAACATTATTAATAATTAAAATATTTAAAACACATGCAAGAAATAACCGGAATATTTGAAAATAAAGAAAATCTAGATAGATCTTTTGCGGCTCTAGAAAAAATTGGCGTTAAAAAGAAAGATATTAATCTTCTTGCTAGAGAGAAAGAAGTTATGGAAACACTTGGAAAAGATTACTCGTCGGTTTATGACATAAATCGTGAAGATAAAATGCCAAGAATGAAATATATTTCGGAAAAATCATTTTATAGCAGAGAAAATATCATAATTACCGTTTTATTTTATTTTGGAATATCGGTAGCTTTAATTACAAGTATAATTATGCATCAATCGATAGGAATAGATATTGCAATAGCTTTTTTTGCAGGAATGTTGCTACAAACAATAGCTATGTTGGTTTCTGGAGTTTTTAGAAAAAGACATGCTGATTATATCGAAAGAAAATTAAGAAAAGGCGGATTTATATTTTGGATAAAACTTGATAATGATAAAGATCAGCAAAATAAAATAAGTAGAATTTTAAAAAGATTTTCTGCTAAAAAAATACGTGTTATTAATGCATAAAAAATCTAAAACATTTAATAATATTTCCCAAAAGTTTCTAAAATAAAGGATACCAAGAAGCTAAAATAATATTTTGGTTTCTTGGCGAATCATTAATCAAATCTTAATATTGACATTGCAACTTCTGGTTAATTATCCAGTTAATCACTGATAATATGTCAAACTTTTTTTTCTAATTCACCTCCAAGAACATAAAAACATCTCATCCATATCGCCATATTGAGAGCAATACCAAATCCAATCTTTAATAGCGCATTTATGCTGCATCTTTTTGGTCTAAATATCCTATTAAAGAAGGGATTTGGTATGATTAGAAATTTTTTTATGAAAGACTAAATTTGATAATCAATCTCAAAACTTTCTTTAATTTCTCTAGCTGTCGATCCAACCGCAATCGTTCCTGCTGCAACATTCTTTATTACAATTGCTCCAGCGCCAATTTTAGCACCATCTCCTATTAAAATATTTCCTAAAACTTTAGAACCAGCCCCAATAACCACATCATTTCCGATTGTGGGATGGCGCTTGCCCGCCTTAGTTATTTTTCCGCCAAGTGTTACGCCTTGGTAAATTGTGACATTGTCACCAATTATTGCAGTTTCGCCAATTACCACTCCGGTTCCGTGGTCAATAAAAAAATTTTTACCAATTTTTACTTTCGGGTGAATTTCGACTCCAGTAATAATGCGTGAAATATTAGCTAAAAATCTGGGAAGAATCGGAATTCCTAGCGAATCTAGAAAATGACAAATTCTGTGAAAAAACAAAGCATGAACTCCATTGTAGCAAAGAATAATTTCTAATGAATTATTGGTTGCAGGGTCACGATCTTTAATGCTTTGGAGGTAGGATTTAAGATTTTTTATCATCAATTAGTTTGTAATGTTGCTTGGTGCTAGTCGTAGTTTGTAATCATTGGTATCCTATTGAAATTCAGCTGCCAAAAAAGCTCTCAGCTCTGGTCTTTAGTTTGCGACCCTAACCTTTTGTTTGCTAAAATTATTAACAAAATAATCACCTAAAGTGCCAATTTCTTTGATTTTTAACAAACATAAGGTCGCAGTTACAAACTACGACCGGAACTGAGGATTTGATTAAACTTCAATATCAGCAAATAGAACTGAAGATAAATATCGTTCACCGGAGCTTGGCAGAATGAATACGATTAATTTTCCTTCATTTTCAGGGCGAGATCCAACTTCTAGAGCTGCTTTAAAAGCTGCTCCAGATGAAATTCCGCAAAGTATTCCTTCACTTAATGCCAATTCTCTAGCATATTTAACTGCATCTTCATTGGAAATTTGAACGATTTCATCAATCAAATTCACATCTAAAATATCAGGAATAAAGCCAGCACCAATTCCTTGAATTTTATGAGGAGCAGGGTTTCCTCCAGATAAAACTGGGCTAGATTCTGGTTCAACCGCAATGGCTTTGAAGTTTGGATTTCTCTTTTTTAAAACCGATGCAATGCCTGTAATTGTTCCTCCTGTTCCAACGCCTGAAATTAGAATATCTATTTTTCCATCAGTATCTTTCCAAATTTCTTCTGCAGTGGTTCTTTGGTGAATTTCAACATTGGCCTGATTGACAAATTGTCCTAAAATAAAAGATCCTTTGGTGATTTCTGCCAATTCTTTTGCTTTAGCAATTGCGCCATTCATTCCTTTTATCCCTTCGGTTAAAAACAGCTCCGCGCCATAAGCTTTTAAAAGTTTTCTGCGTTCAATAGACATTGATTCAGGCATGGTCAAAATCAAACGGTAGCCTTTAATTGCGGCGGCAAAAGCTAGGCCAATTCCAGTATTTCCAGAAGTTGGCTCAATTAAAACTGAATCTTTTGGGTTAATTAGGCCTTTTTTTTCAGCATCTTCAATCATATTAGCGCCAATTCTATCTTTTATTGAATTAGCTGGGTTGTAATATTCCAGCTTTGCTACAATCGTTGCTTTGCTGGTGTTTAATCTATTAATTCTAACCAAAGGGGTATTGCCGATTAGTTCAATTAGATTGTTTGCGATTTTCATAACAATTTTTTTATTTCTTAATTGAGTTAATTAGCGAAAAATATTTTTCGCCAAAGTTAATATTTTACTAAAAATTTTCTTTTGTTTTTGTATTTCAGGTTTGAACAAATCTCCTTCAATTAATCCGCAAGCTAGAGTTTCGTTACTGTTTTTTTCGATCAATAAAAATGATCCAGTAAATTTATTTTTAACAAAAGAATCAAAAGCTACTGATTTTGAAAGTTCAATTGAAACATTAGCAACTTGATTTTGCTGAATATTTTTTGCATCAAATTTAGATAAATCATCAATATTTATTAAATGATTAACCTTTGAAATTCTAGCTGGAACTAAATTGTGATTAATTTTTACCAACAATTCTTTTTGGTCATTTAAATCAAATTTATCTTCTCCAAACCAAATCAAATCTGCTATAATTTTACTGTTAAATTTTGGTAAACAATCCAATCCTGAAAAAATGCTTCCTCGATCAATGTCAATATCGCGATCTAAAACCAAAGATATTGAATCTTCTTCCTGCGCTTTTTGGGTGTTTTTTGAAGAATGAATAATTTCTAAAACTTTAGCTTTTTTAGCTGATGGGTAGATTGCAATTTCATCGCCAACATTTATTTCTCCAGACGTTATTGTTCCTTGGTAAAATCTTTTTTTAGCTAAATCATCTTTTAATACTTGCTGAATTGCCAGTCTAAAACCTTGTTTTAGTTCAATGAATTGCTCCAAATCAATCAAATAATCAAGCATGGTTTTTCCTTGATACCAACCCATATTTGATCCTACTTCCACAACATTGTCGCCATTAATGGCAGAAATTGGGATAAAATTTACAGAGTTAATATCGAGCGATTTAACTCTTTCTAAATAGTCTTTTTTAATTTCCAAGAAACGTTCTTCAGAATATTTGGCCAAATCCATTTTATTGATTAAAACCACAAAATCTTTAATACCAAAAATGTTAGCAATGTAGCTATGTCGAATTGTTTGGGTTTTAATTCCTTCTGAAGCATCAACCAGCATCGCTGCAATATTGGAGTTTGAGGCAGCAACCGCCATGTTTTTGGTGT
>JBLHNE010000122.1:0-4742 GCA_047619265.1 Rickettsiales bacterium
TGAAAGATCAACAATTTATTGGTAGTGCGATTAAAAAAGCTAATATCCGTTTCGATTTAGAAATTATTGCCAATCTAATTAAGGATAAATCTAAGGTTCTAGATATTGGTTGCGGCAATGGAGAATTATTACAATATCTTAAAACTAACAAAAAATCCGATTGCAGAGGTTTAGAAATTTCTCAATCAGACGTTAGCTTAGCTCTCGCCAAGGGAATTTCAGTCATGCAAGGAAATGCCGAAAATGATTTGATCTATTATCCTGATAATAGTTTTGATTACGCAATCTTAAGTCAAACTCTGCAAGCAACCAAAAATCCCGATGAAATAGTTAAGCAAATGCTCAGAATTGCTAAATTCGCCATTATCTCATTTCCAAATTTTGCTCACTACAAAAACCGCTTCTATTTGGCCGTAAATGGCAAAATGCCAGTCAGCAAAACCATCCCTTATCAATGGTTTAATACCCCGAATATTCATTTTTGTTCAATTAAAGATTTTGAAGAATTGTGCATTAAGTTAAATTTTTCGGTTAATGAACGTATCCATTTAATCAATAGCCGTAAATTAGATAACTTTATTGGTAATAAAATTTTTGCTAATTTCTTTGCCGAATATGGATTATTCTTAATTACCAAAAAAGAAATTAATATGGCAGACGAGCCGCAATTAATTAATAATAAGAGTTCTAGTTCTGAGGAAGAGGATTTAAACCCTATTCTTGCTTGTGATAATTCCTAATGAAGAGAATATATTTAACGCTTCCGATTCTAGCTTTATCGATCCTGACTAACGCTAATGCGGGTAATGGTAAATTAGGAAGAGTTTCGCCATTAGAAAAAGAATATTCTAGAGAATCTTCACAAAAAAGAACTCCTCCAACCGAAAGATCAAATTTTGGCTTTAGAAAATATCAATTAATCGGTAATTCGACGGAAGAAAGAAAGCAGGAATTCATTAGAAGAGCTAAAGAAGAAAATGCCGAGTATTACGGCGGCGACAATCAAGATATTGCCAATAACTACATAACCGACGATGGAGAATATACTGGAACTTACAAAATTGGTGATCCTTATGAAATTTCTGGTGTAACTTACCAGCCTAAAAAATATGATGATTTCGAGGAAGTTGGAAATGCCTCTTGGTATGGAGATGCTTTTGATGGAAAAAAAACCGCTAATGGTGAAATTTATCACAAAGGCGACATGACCGCAGCCCACCCAACGCTTCCACTACCTTCAATGGCAAGAATTACCAATCTTGAAAATGGCAAATCAGTTAAAGTGAGAATTAATGATCGCGGCCCTTTTTCTAAAAAAAGAATTGCCGATGTTTCCGAAAAAGCAGCAATAGAGCTGGGATTCAAAGATCAAGGCACCGCAAGAATTAAATTGGAATTTTTAAAAGAAGATACTGATGAGATGTTAAGCACATTAGGAATAGCGCAATAAAAAATTATCAATTATAAATTTTATAATTATACCAAGTCCCATCTTTAATAGATATTTAGGCAAAATATTTTTGAGGATAAAATCGAAGATAAAAACCGCCTGCACCTTAATGTAAAAAAGGTTTTTCTCTTCTATTTTAGTCCAAAAAGATGAAGCATAAATGTGCTATTAAAAATATTATTTGGAATTACAACCCGTAACTAAAAAATTATGTCTGACTACAAAAACAAAGAAATCGATTTTTCGCAAACTAGTCTCGAAACTAAGATGGTTCGTGGTGGAACTTTACGTTCCAATTTTGGTGAAACTGGAGAAGCGATTTTCATGAATTCTGGATTTTCCTACAATTCAGCAGAAACTGCAGAAAACCGTTTCAGCGGAGAAGAGCCGGGATTTGTTTATTCAAGATATTTAAACCCAACATTAAAAATGCTGGAAGATCGTCTTTGCTTACTTGAAAATGCTGAATCTGCTTGCGTTATGGCTAGTGGAATGGCGGCAGTTTTTGGATCAATTATGTGTCAAATTAAAGCTGGAGATCATTTTATTGCTTCCCGCGCTTTGTTTGGTTCTTGTTTCTACATTGCCACGAAAATTCTTCCTAATTATGGAATTGAAGTAACTTTGGTTGATGGAACTAAAATTGAAGAATTTAAAAAAGCTTTTAAATCAAATACAAAAGTAGTCTTCATTGAAACTCCTTCAAATCCAAATCTTGATTTGGTAGATATCAGAGCGGTTTCTAATCTATGTAAAGAAAACGGCGCAAAATTAATTGTCGATAATATTTTTGCTTCAGCTTTAATTCAAAAACCTTTCGAACTTGGCGCCGATATTGTAGTTTATTCAACAACTAAACATCTAGACGGGCAGGGCAGAACTCTAGGTGGAGCTGTTCTTGGAAGTGAAGAATTTATCAAAGAAACATTAATGCCGTTTCATCGCCACACCGGCCCAGCTCTCAGTCCCTTTAACGCTTGGATAATTCTAAAAGCGCTTGAAACTTTCCCACTTCGTATCGAAAGACATTGTGATAATGCAGGAAAAATTGCTGAATTTCTAGAAAGCCATCCAAAAATAAAAAGAGTAATTTACCCTGGTTTAAAATCTCACCCGCAGCACGAACTAGCTAAAAAACAAATGACCAATGGTGGAGCCATGATAGCTCTTGAAATTGACGGAGATAAAGATGCAGTTTTCAAATTTATGAATAAATTGAAAATAATAGACATTTCTAACAATCTCGGCGATTCAAAAACTCTAATCACCCACCCAGCAACCACAACCCACTCCAACATGACAGAGGAGCAAAGAGCGGAAATTGGAATTAATAATTCTATGTGCAGATTTTCAGTTGGAATCGAAAATGTGAATGATTTAATTACCGATTTAAAACAGGCTTTGGCTTAGATTTTTAAGGATTTTTCTTGCTGCACGACATTATTTTTGATGAGAAATTATCAAAAAAATGTCGCGCGGCTAGAAGACATTTGTTAAGTGAAAAATAATAAAATGATCCAAATATTACCAATTTAATGCCGATCAGCCAGAGCAATGCTGAAATGGAGTTAAGAAGAGTTGTCTGTAAAAGTTGAGTGTTCAAAAAAAACAATTACCAGCTTTGAAATGGAAAGTAGAATTCCTCATAACAGGATCTTAAAGGAGATTAAGGCAATATTTGAAGAGGCAGGAATTATTCTAATCAATAATGGTAAGATTGGCGTTAAAATGGACAGCTCAAAAATAAAATAATCAGATTTGATGAAGATTTTGCAAATGTAACCTCGATTGTAACTGCGACTTTTCTCAATTTGGAACTCTCAAAAATTATGCAATAAAAAAGGGTTGTGAAAATTTTCACAACCCTTTTTTATTTATTATTGAATTAGAAGATTTTTTATTTGTTAGAACGGAATATCATCGTCTAGATCTTCGCTAAAGTTTTCGGCGCTTTTAGAATTGTTATTGGATTTTGAGCCTGAATCTTGGTTGTCGTAATTTCCGCCTGAATTATTAGAACCTTCATTATTAGAACCTTCATTATTAGAACCTCCAGCATTGTATCCGCCACCTCCAGAACTATTTCTTGAATCAAGAATTTGTAATGTTGAGTTAAAATTCTGCAAAATTACTTCTGTAGTATATTTGTCAGCACCTTCTTTATCTGTCCATTTTCTGGTTTGTAATTGGCCTTCGATATAAAGTTTTGAACCTTTTTTAACATAGTTTTTAACAATTCCTGCAAGTCCAGAAGAGAAAACAACAACTCTATGCCATTCGGTTTTTTCTTTTTTTTCTCCACTATTTTTATCTTTCCAACTTTCGGAAGTTGCAACTGAGAAACTAGCTATTTCTCTGCCGTCGTTGGTGTTGCGAATTTCAGGATCAGATCCTACATTTCCAACTAAGATTACTTTGTTTATTGACATAAATTTATTTTATTTAAGGGTTAATATTTTTGATGGGCAAACTGTAATAGTTAATTTTTTTTTTAAAAGAATTAATCTTGAGGAAGTAACTTTTTAATTTCTTCGCGAACTATTCTTTCAACCATTGATGGCAGATTTTCATTAATCCATTGTTCTAATTTTGGATCAAGGGTTTCAACAATTAAATCTTCAATAGTTTGTCCAGATCTTAAGTTTGGAACAGAATTTTGAACAACTTGTTGTTTTCTTGGAACCGTATTAAGAATTTCTTTAATTGAATCAGAAGTTTTTTGAGCGATATCTTTAGGAATTATTGATGATTTATCTTTGTTATTAATTGTCATTGGCGTTGGTTGGTTTATTTTTGAAGAATTTTCTTCAGAGTTCTCTGTAAATAATTCTGCATCCAGTTCTTCTTGTTCGCTTGCTTCTTCTTCCAAAATAGGCTGGTCTGCAAACACATCTTCATCTTCAATATCTGCTAATTCATTTTCCAGATCATCCTCCAGAATTGAAGGATCTTCTTCAAGAATATCATCCTCAAGAACATCATCCTCAAGAACATCTTCCTCAAGAACATCTTCTTCAAGAACATCTTCTTCAAGAACATCTTCTTCAAGAATATCCTCCTTGGCAACTTCATCTTCCAAAATAATTTCTTCAGAAATTTCCTCTTCAAGGACATCCTCAAGAATATCATCTTCTGGAATTTCTAAATTTTCATCAACAATTTCTTCCTCGGCTACATCCGCTAATTCTTCTTCAAGAACATCTTCTTCAAGAACATCTTCTTCAAGAACATCTTCTTCAAGAATATCTTCTTCAAGAACTTCTTCTTCAAGAACATCTTCTTCAAGAACATC
>JBLHNE010000123.1:0-4738 GCA_047619265.1 Rickettsiales bacterium
TCACACCAACAATTCCAAATAACAAACACCAAAAGCCCCACGTTTGGCGGCTCTTCACAAGACAAAACTCACCAGAGACCATTGCAATTCACAACAAATGTTCCATTTTCCCCAAAGCTCTCTTTAGGCCAAAACAGCGAGGTGATACTTATGGAAAATATTTATTTCTTTTGGATTTATTTTGATTTGATGAAGGCGATCTTTGATGATCCTTGTGATGGATTCTTATACTGATACCAAATCCCATTTATAATTCCATATAATTATTGAATTTATGGCGCAATAAGTTAAAATTACAACTGTTATCTTTATCAATAAAAACAGTTGGATTTGTGCCTAGAACTATCATTAACGAAGCAATATATGAGAAGGCCAAAAATGGCTTAATTCAATTACAATCCCAAGGAACTGCAGCAAATAAACTAAAAGCCATAATGGCTTCCTATAAGCATGGCGCAAAGAAAGTATCGCAGATATTTGACATTGACATTACGTCAATTCACAAATGGACTGTGAAGCTAGAGAAAGATGGTTATAAAGCTTTGATAAATAAAGCTAAGCATCGGGGTGGAATCAAGTTAATACAGATTCATAAAGATAAAATTAAAAAATGGCTAGAACAAGACCCAAACTATTCAATTGACCAGATGCACGAAAAGCTGGAGAACTATTTCGATCTTGATGTTTCGAGGTCAACAGTTCACAGAGCTATGAAATCAGTTGGCTTTTCCTATATCACTCCCAGACAAAATCATTACAAACAAGATAAAAAAGGCTCTTTTTCAAAATGAGTGAGAACGTCCCAAATTCCGTGTCAATTTAAGAACTAGATTAAAATAAGCGTCAGCTTATTTTAATTTTAGTTATTTTTTTAACTTAAATTGACAATAAATTATGACTAAGAAACAACGGCTATCTTCATCTAAGCAAAGCCTACTGACCGATTCATTTAAGAAGCAAGCAATAGAACAAATTTATGCAGGGAAGCCATTAACTGGTAAGGGCGGTATTTTTAGTGGAATGATCAAAGACATTTTAGAAACGGCCTTATCTGAATAATTAAATCAGCAATTGAATCAAGAAAACCAGGAATCTTTAGAATCCGACTTTGATCTTGATTATAATTCCAATTCTGATGATGTTTCTAGAGTTAATAATCGACGCAATGGTTATAATTCTAAAACTCTAAAGACCAAAGAATCAGCCTTTGTTTTAGATACTCCCCGCGACCGAAATAGTTCATTTGAACCACAAATTGTCAAAAAAAATCAAACATTTCTAACTGGGGAATTAGATGATAAAATCATTGCTCTTTATGGACTGGGAATGAGCTATCGAGATATTAGTTCTCATATGGAAGAGATTTATGGAATTGCGATCTCTAAATCTAGCATGACGGCTATTACTGACAAAATCTTACCTAAAATTAAAGAATGGCAGAATCGACCTTTAGAGGAGATTTATCCGATCATTTTTCTAGATGCAATGCACTTCAAATGTAGCAAGGAAGGTAAAGTGGTTAGCAAAGCTTTTTACACTGTTCTTGGAATCAATCAGGAAGGTAAAAAAGATGTTCTGGGGCTTTATTTATCAGAATCTGAAGGTGCTAATTTCTGGATGATTGTTCTAACTGATCTTTCAAATAGAGGTGTTAAAGACATTCTGATTGCCTGCATTGACGGCCTAAAAGGATTCCCAGATGCAATAAATTCAATATTTCCTAAAACGGAAATTCAGCTTTGTATTATCCATCAGATTAGAAATAGCATAAAATATGTCGCCAGCAAAAATCAAAAGGAATTTATGGAAGATTTGAAGCTAGTCTACAAGGTTATTAGCAAGGATTTAGCAGAATCTAAACTTTTAGATCTTGAAGAAAAATGGGGTAAAAAATATCCACTAGTAATCAAATCTTGGAATAATAATTGGGCAGTTGGATATATTTTTTGAAAACAGGCTTAAATTAGATTTAGCCTAAATTAGAATTTTGACACGGAACTATGGACGTTCCCGAACAAAAGAGGGTATCAGTGATAAATTCCTTTATCCCCCGCATTTAATTTAGCCGCCACATTGCCAACCGCAATATTAATCGCTGTGTTTGGCTTTCCTCCCTCGTAATAAATAGCCTCAACCTTACCATAGTTATTGCATTCTGTAAATTTAATACCTTTTTTAGCTGCTCTTGTAGAATGTTCTTTGGCTTTATATAATTCACCTCCCTCTTTATGATCTTCGTCATACGAGATAACACAAGGATGAGTGGGCGCAGTAGAGCTGCACAATCCAAAACGAGAACTGGTCTTTGGTCTCATTCCATCAATCGCTGCTTTTACTTCCGGGGATTCTAGTATTACCGCTGTCGTAGAAATAGAAAGTTGATGATTGGCCCATATAGCTTGCTGAAAATCTTCAGAATGATCACCAACAACTAAAATATTATTAATATTCTCTGGAACGAGATCAAGGTTTTTAAATATTCTCATTGTTACTGCTGGTGACATGCCTTTAGAGTTTTCTTTAAATCCCCCTTTCATTTCTTCTATCTCATTTTTTGTAACTGCAGTAAAATTACTTTTCAATAACTCACTAACGACATTTTTTACTTCGTCTTCCCCTAAAGAACGTTCTGTTGTTATTTGTTTTACCAACTCATTTCTTAAGGCTTGTCTTATATCATTAGTTAACATTTTTGTTGAGTGGGTAGCAAGTCCAACCTTTCCTTTTTGTACTGCGTGTGCAAGAAATTCTACTGCCCCTGAAATGAAATAGCCTTCTGGCGGTTTTTCATATAATGGTGTTTCATTGCCACCTATTTGAGTATTATATTGATTTAGCGTTTTCAAATATAGCGGCGTATTGCGTATAGTTCCATCAAGGTCGATGATAAGTAATGTATCAGGCATATTTAAAATTAATTGTGAAAATGCCTAGTTTTAATAAAAGACAAGGCAATTTCATGTTGATTACAAGCAGTCATAACCTCCCCATTTCTAACTTAACCCGAAAGAGAAATTAGTGCCTTAATGTTATATTTTGATATAATATCAATTTTTTTAGCAAAAGGAGGAAGCTATGAAGATAAAATAGCGCCACTGCCTTTATCTACTAAGATTTGATTGTAGTAAAGGAAATTTTTAGATTTTTTACAGGAAATTTAAAGGTGGTCAACCCGATTCAGCTGACCTGCCCCAATACTAGAAGTTTTGAAAATTATTAACTATTTTCAATATCATTAGACTTGACATGCTTGCAGAACTTCATGGAGGAAATTTTATGCTTTTTTATAGCTTTATACAACTTTCTAACAATTTCCGTTTTCAATCCCCAACTTCTTATAAAACAACTTACAGGAAGTTAAAATGTATGATTTAAGAAGAAAAATTCAAACTTACTTAATCTGATCTTTGATGTGTCAACCTTTTTCCGGACACTAAATTATGAAAAAAAGGGGTCAGGACACTTGTACCACCTTCAAAAAACCCTTTTTTAGTGAATGAAAGTGGCGCAAGTGGCCTTTAGTTTTTTGAAGTGAAGTTTCTAAGTGAATTATCGCTGTTTTTTAACATACAACCCCTTTTATTTGGCCAAATTTCTTTCGGAATTTTATCTTCAATGTTCGCTTCAATGGTTCCGACTAGAACTATTATTATTTTGTGGATTAAAATACGTAAATCCCCGCCACAATCTTTTCCTATTTAAGCAATAGAAAATAAGTTTTTTTGAACCCGAAACCAAACAGCAATACTGTATCTGGTTTTATGGCAAATCATCACTTCATGAGGAACTTTTTCGCTTAAAAATAATATTGCATTACCCCATTTTGGAATAATGGTTAATGCAGGTTGTTCATCTGCTTGATTGGTGTAAATATTTAAATTACCCCCATCATTTTCTTGCCAATCTTTATTTAAATAAATCACCAAAGAAACTAGGCGATTTCTATTTCCTTTGAAGCTGTCAAAGTGACGTTTATAAAAATCACCTTTTTTGTAAATTGCAAATTGTGCTTCAATATTAAATATTCCCAGCATCAAATTTTGATTAATTTGAAATCTAATAAATTCTAAATTTTCAAATAAAGATTTTTGAGCAGCTGTCGTTCCTTCAATCCAACTAATTTTATCTTTTCTAATATTTTTCTCTAAAATATGGTCTTCAAGACGACCAACACCAGCTTCTTTAAAATCTGCATTTTCATCAATTGTAATTATTTCACTCAGTAGTAATTGTAATAATTTTTCTTCAAAAACATTTTCCAAAAATGAAAAACCCTGCGTCGCCAAATTATCTGCGATTTTATCAATATTAAGCACTCGCTAATTAATTTGGTTGAAGAAAATATGGGGTCAGGTTAGAAGATTTGTTACAAATTACTAATCAAATTTATCCCGTTAGTTTATGAAAATGGCAATAGTCTAGAAATTAAAAAAATGGAGAAAAATGTGGTCAAATCACTATTGCTCCCTTCAAAAAAAACTTAAGATGAGTTTTGAAGGGAGTAGTGACTTGATTCCATTTCTTTTTCATGTCGGGTTAATTTAGAATTTTAAGCAAAATTCAGCTCCTTCACCCAAGGTGGATTTGACTGAAATATCGCCACCAAAAGCCCGCATAACTCGCCTGCAAAATGGGAGGCCAAGGCCAGTTCCGCCTTTTTTATCTGAGGTGAAGAAATCATCAAAAATAAACTCCAATTTATCTTTAGTCATTCCAATTCCATCATCTTTAAAATAAA
>JBLHNE010000124.1:0-4721 GCA_047619265.1 Rickettsiales bacterium
GCAATAAAATTTCCACAATTCGTGGTGCTGCCAGATACATCTGCAACAAAAGTTAAATTATCTTTCGGTTCTAAATCGATAAAAGAGCTCCATCCAGAAGAATTTACTACAATATCTTGAGTAGATATGACGATGTCTGATACATCTTTTAAAGCAGTTCCAGTAAGGGTTAAATTGCAATTTGAACCATTTGTTCCACTATCGAGATTCTTGAATGACAATCGAACAGGATAATCCTCGTTGTTAGTAAGTGTTTCTCCATAAGATAGATCGCCGATAAACTTACCTTCTTTTTCGTCAATAGGACTAACATCAAAAGGATCTACATCTCCAGCCTCCAAGCCGTCATTGTCATAGCGAATCATTCCCCCAATTACACCTAAATTATCACCCCTAGAAGCAGATTTAATGCCATAGAGAGCCTCGGCAGAAGCAGTGATATTAGCTGGATATCCAGAAGTTGCGTCGTACGGTAGGCTCGAGCAGGTTGATTGTTTTAATAATACTCCAGCCTCGTAAGAACATCCCCACAATCTGTCATCAGCAAAAAGAGGTACTCCCTTGGTTCCAGCAAGCTCTCCGACGCCAACCACAGCATTAGCAGCAATAGTGTCAAAACTGTATCCTGCAGGATGAGGAATGACATATGCAACTAGCTGTCTTGCCCCACCAAAAGCTCTAGCTCGTTCATCAAAGTCTGTTGAACTCATATCGCCACCATACCTGTTGGGAGTGATAGTGCTATCAAGCCAAGTCCCGCTAAATTTAAGAGTTTTGGAACTACCACCCACAAGATCAACAAAACGATTATCTGAATTATCATCGTTTCTAGAGCGAACCTTGCCATCGTTAGAATAGACGTAGAAAGGCAAAGATTTATCGTCAGCTAGAGTGACTTTACCTACAGCTCTAATAAAAACTTTAGCACCCTGGGAAATGGTAACGCCAATATTTTGACCTGATTTTTTTTGACTGGTTCCAACCCAATTCGGTTCAGCCCCACTAGAATTAGCTCCAGAGCCCGCACTGCATTGGGTGCGGCAATCCTGAATACATTCACTCCGAATTGTTGAATCAGCAGCAGTAGTGCCATCCTTAAGATCAGTACATCCCGCCGTGCTCTCATAAGTTGCTGTTCCAATAACAATCTTTACAACACCAGAAGTTAAGCAAGATTTTACTCCCGATCCTTGCTCAGAACTAGTTAAATCCTTAGTTGAATCGTAATCGCAGTTTGTACTATTAGCATTAGCATAGACTGTTAGCGTTTGTTGCTCATATTCTCCAAAATCATCAGCCTCAATACAGCCTTGATCAGTGCAAGAAGAATAGGAAAATAAAAGAAAGGACAATAGGAAAAACTTGCCCAAAAAAGAGGCTAAAAAAGAGGGACGGCAGGCAAAACGGCGGGCACCAAAAAAAGCGCCTAAAGAGGTGCGGATATTTTTAATTTGTATTGAGAAGAATTCTTTGTTCAAATCTAAAGAAAAATATTTAAAAAATACAAGCCAAGGCACTATTAAAGTGCGTTTCTCAATTAAAATCAATTACTTAAATAAATTAAGCAATTTCGCTACTCTTTTGGTTTCGCCTAATTTTTTAGGTAAATAATTTTCCAAGATTTCATTTTTCAAATGACGAGCAAATCCACCAGCAACTAAATCGTTTAAAAATTGTAAATGTTTTGCTGAACAAATTTCCGATGTGCTAAAAATGTAGACTGGTTTTCCAAGACAGCAAATTTCTGAGCACATTGAAATAGAATCTCCTGTGGCAATAATAAAATCAGCATCTTTTAAAACTGCAAAATAAGGATTATTCCAATCTTTAATTTTCCATTTAAAAAATTTCTTTATTGATTTTACGCCGTATTTACTGGGGAAAATCAAATTTTGGTCTAAAGTTTCAGTAATTTCTTCGCCGGTTCTTCGACTATTTAGAACTAGTAAATTTGCATTCATTTTGCTGACAATTTCACTAACTTGCTTTCCTAGTTTCGCCGCAATTTCATTGGTAAATTTGCCCTTTTTGGAAGACCCACCAACAAGCAATGCAATTTTTGGTGCTGAATTCTGGGCAGTAATTTTTTCTAAAATATCTGCAAATTTTTGATATTCCTTTTCCAAGCGATCGTCAGAAATTCGAGTTAGCGAGCCAATAATACGAATAATATTTTTGGCTGTAAATTTTTTGTCGTGGCTGGGTAAAATTACAAAATCGAATTTTTTAAAATTCAAATTCGGATTCATTATTTGAATTGCCCTAGAGCCATATTTTCTTTTCAAATAAGCGGCGATCGGTGCAGTTTTTCTGCCAGCGGAAATGACGATGTCTGGATTTTCTTGTTGCCCATCAATTTTCTCAAGAAGTAACTTTTTGGAAATAGAAGAAATTCCCGCCAGACCATTAATTTTTAAAAAATTTGGTAATCGTGCCAAAAAATTGTAAGAAATTTCTTTAATTTGAATTTTTGCATCAACTTCCAAATCTAGAGCTTCCAAAGCCAATTCTTCAGCCAAACCAGTTGCTTGCGAATAATTGCCAGCTCGATCATCTTTCAAAACCCAGATAATTTTGCAGCTTACCACCTGGGGTTCCCCACAAAGTGGGGCGCGACTAGTGGAGCGTTCTTTAGAATTAATTTCCCCGCAAAGTGGGGTGCGACTAGTGGAGCGTTCTTTAGAATTAATTTCCCCGCAAAGTGGGGGGCGACTAGTGGAGCGTTCTTTAGAATTAATTTCCCCGCAAAGTGGGGCTCGTTCTTTAAAAAAAAATCTCATTTTATTAAAATTTTATGAAGCTCTCTTTCAACATTTTTGGAAACAAATTTTGAAACATCGCCGCCAAGTCTAGCAACTTCTTTAACCAAGCGAGATGCGATGAAATGATTAGCTTCCGAAGCGGGCAAGAAAATAGTTTGAATTTCTGGGTCAAGTTTAGAATTCATTCCAAACATTTGAAATTCAAATTCAAAATCCGAAACAGCCCGCAGTCCGCGAATAATTATTTTAGAATTTCTTTCTCTAGCAAAATTAATTAAAAGCCCTTCAAAGCCAACAACCTCAACTTTCTTGTCGTGATCAATATTTTCCAACTCTTCTTCAACTAGCGCAATTCTTTGCTCGACTGAAAAAATTGGATTTTTAGAAGTATCCCTAGCAACCCCAATAATCAAATGATCAACGATTTTTAAACTTCGCTTAATAATGTCGATGTGCCCAAAAGTAACTGGGTCAAAAGTTCCGGGGTAAACTGCGGTTGTTGTTGAGCGATTCATTTTTGATTAGATTTATTTTAAACAGGCTGGCATTATTAATTTTTGCCAAAAAAAAATCCACAGCAATTAAGACAATAAATTTAAATAAATGAAAATCACAATAATTTCGATCGGGAAATTTTCAAAAAACGACCCAAATTTAGAGCTATTTTTAAAATATCAAAAGCGACTGCCCTGGAAACTAAATCTTAAAGAACTTGAGGTTAAAGGTAATTTACAAGGCGAAGTTTTAAAAAATAAAGAAGCAGAATTACTTTGGGCGGCAGTTCCAAAAGGCGCAAAAATAATTGCTCTTGATGAAAAGGGAAAAAATCTTTCCAGCCCTGAATTTGCAAAATCGATTGAAAATTTTGGAAGCGGCGGAAATAGCAGCCTAGCCTTCATCATTGGCGGCGCCGATGGACTTTTGGAAGATTTAAAAAAACGCGCTGATTTGATTTTGTCATTTAGCAAAATGACTTTTCCACACATGATGATTCGGGGCTTTCTAGCCGAGCAAATTTACCGCGCCTACACCATTAGCAACAATCACCCTTACCATCGAATCTAAAAAATATTAACTCGCCGCTACTAGTAGCGGCGAGTTAATATTAAAAAATAAAAAACCCCTGCAAATCATAAAATTTTGAATGATTTACAGGGGTTTTTAAATTAATCCGATGCCGTCCCGAAATTTGCAACTACTTGTGTACTGCTAAAATTCAGCTCTGAGGGTTTTTAATAAATCAATTCAGGATTTGTTGTCATTTTTTGAATTACTAAAAATTTCCGCCAAATCAATTAATTTTTGAATTGCTGAAGAATTCTCACGAAATAAACCTTGAGCAGCGCTCTTAATAAATTCGTCAGGATCACTCTGATTGATTTTATGATTAGCGTAGGAAACATTAATTCTGTCAATAATTTCACCAAGTTGGTTAAAATTATTGCCGTTAATTAAATCGTCAATGGTCGCTTTATCAAGAAATTCAGATTTATTTTTTTGGTAAATGTCGGTCATATTTTTAGGCATTTTAAATATCAGCGTAACATTGCTTTTCTTTTTTAGCTCCAGGGTGAGTAAGTGCTCCAAATCTAGCACTGCCAACTGTTTGAGCATATTTCCACAAAGTTCCAGTAGAATAATTTGTTTCTCTTGGTTGCCATTTTGCACGGCGTTTTTCTATTTCCTCGTCAGACAAATCAACGTCAATCGTTCCGTTAATTGCATCAAGAATGATTTTGTCGCCATTTTCTAAAAGACCAATCATTCCACCTTCTGCAGCTTCCGGACTAACATGTCCAACACAAAAACCCCTAGTTCCGCCAGAAAATCTGCCATCGGTAATTAGAGCTACTTTATCGCCCATTCCTTGGCCATAAATTGCCGCAGTAGTTGCAAGCATTTCGCGCATTCCGGGGCCGCCTTTTGGCCCTTCGTAGCGATTTATGAGCACATCTCCAG
>JBLHNE010000125.1:0-4679 GCA_047619265.1 Rickettsiales bacterium
CAATTATTGCCCTGACCGCAAATGCTGGCGAGATAGATAAGCAAAGATGTTTTGATGTAGGAATGAATGGTTTTGTTTCTAAACCAATTAGAAGAGAAGATGTTATCAATAAAATTGCCGTTCTAATTCAAGAAAAAACAACTAAATCTTAAGATTTTAATTTTTTAATTGCCTCTGCGTGATTATCACTATTAAAAATGAAAGATCCTGCAACTAAAACATTAGCGCCAGCATTAATTGCTTGTTTGGCTGTTTGTTCATTAATTCCGCCATCGACTTCTAAGTCGATTTTGCGATTCATTTTGGCTAGTTTATTGCTGATATTTTCGATTTTTCTTAATTGCGAAGAGATAAATTTTTGACCACCATAACCGGGGTTAACACTCATTATTAAAATTAAATCGACCTCTTCAAGCACATAATCTAACACGTTTTCTGAAGTGGATGGAACAATTGAAACGCCAGCTTTCTTGCCGAGCGATTTAATTTTCTGAACAGTTCGATGTAAATGAATAGTTGCTTCAGAGTGAACGGTTATAATATCTGCTCCGGAATTGGCAAAATTTTCTAGGTGCAAATCAGGGTTTTGAATCATTAAATGTACATCGAAAGGTAAATCGCTATAGCTTCTAATAGATTTTACAACATCGCTACCTATGGTAATATTGGGAACAAAACTGCCATCCATTACATCGACGTGAATGTAGTCTGCTCCTGCTTTGGTGATGGCCGAAACTTCAGCGCCAAGATTGGCAAAATTAGCTGAAAGAATTGAAGGAGAAATTTTAATTTGATTTGACATGCTCAAAATAGTTATGAATTATGAGCGATGAGTAGCTCGGTAATTTTGGGAAACAAAAAAAACAATAATCCTTTTTTTAAGAAAATCTATGACTGATTGTATCGAAATTTATACTGATGGAGCTTGTCAGGGAAATCCTGGTAAAGGCGGCTGGGGGGCAATTTTACTTTATGGAGACCATAAAAAAGAAATTTCCGGATATGTTCCCGCTACAACTAACAATCAAATGGAGTTGCTGGCGGTAATTGAGGCTTTAAAAATTGTGAAGAAGGATATTGATATCGTGATTTACACCGATAGTAAATATGTTC
Organism: Rickettsiales bacterium; assembly: GCA_047619265.1. Taxonomy (GTDB): domain Bacteria; phylum Pseudomonadota; class Alphaproteobacteria; order Rickettsiales; family UBA1997; genus JAJTCH01. The sequence goes on from JBLHNE010000125.1 coordinate 1,114, forward strand.
AACAAGGAATTACTGAATGGATTTTTAATTGGAAAAAAAATGGCTGGAAGACTGCAAAAAAACAGCCGGTTAAAAATTATGAATTTTGGAAAGAACTAGATTCATTAGTTGTAAAACACAAAATTTCTTGGAAATGGGTTAAAGGTCATAGTGGCAATAAATATAATGATATTGCAGATCAGTTGGCGGTGAATGCCATAAAACCCTCTTAAACCTAGGATAAATCTTATATTTTGAGCATTTTTATTGAACTTCACCTTTAAATCCCATTGCTACGATATAGTTCTCGGCTGATTCTTTTCTTGAAGAATCTGGTTTAAAATGTTTTACCACTTCAAAATTAATTTTGAATCTTTCTAGCAATTCTCTTCCTGCTCCGCCTTGGAAAATTTTACCAACAAAAACTCCGTCTTTTTCTAAAATTTGACAAGAAAAATCTAGGGCTCTTTCCAGCAAATCGACAATTCTTAAATGATCTGTTTTAGCATCTCCACAGCAATTTTCTGCCATGTCGCTGAGCACAACATTGCATTTTCTAGGGTCTTTACCTTCACTAAGATTATGATTTTTATTCATCATGTTAACGATATTTTGCGTCGCTTCTGGCTCGAAAAAATCTTGCTGTAAAAATTCTACCCCTTCAATTTTGTCCATTGGCAAAATATCGACTGCAAAAACTTTTCCTCTACCTACTTTTTCTACTACAACTTGACTCCAGCCACCTGGGGCTGCTCCTAAATCAACCACAATTCTGCCTTTTTTAAGAATTTTAAATTTATCGTTAATTTCAATAATTTTAAACGCTGACCTCGCGCGATATCCTTCTTGTTGGGCCATTTTTACGAAAGGATCATTGATGTGTCTTTTAATCCAAGCTACCGAAGATTTCTTTTTTCTTTTAGCGGTTTTAACCGCAGTAAATTTATTACGCATTAGATATATTTAAACTGTAAGTTAACTATTTATCCCGCAAGATAAATTTTGCCATTTATTTGACAATTTAGGTAAACCAAAATTACCAATAACTTCGCGTTAAATTAGCGCATATTTTCTTGATAAAATTTTACTCATAGGTTTAATGGAATCAATAAATTGTAGTCTTTAAGAAAATAATCACAATGCAAAAAATATCTAATAATAAAAAAGGTTTTTCACTAATTGAGCTTTCGATAGTAATGGCCATTATTGGAATTTTAATTGTTGGTATTTCGGCGGGAGGAAATTTAATTAAAAGCTCTAGATTATCTGCCGCAAGATCATTGACTCTATCTTCGCAAATAGCCACTATTTCTGGAATGATTCTATGGGTTGAAAGCTCTAGTAAAGACAGCTTTAGTAACGATGAATGTGTCACCAATCTTCAATATAGCGATGGGGTCGGGATTTCAAGATGGTGTAATATTGAACCTTCTGGTTTTAAAACAAGAAATAATCTGACCTCAAGCGGTGTTATTTATGAAGAGGAAGCGATTAATAATATTCCAGCTATTTCCACAAATGGCACTAGCAATATCGTGATTGGTAATTTTTCTGGATCGGCTATTTCTAGCCCAACAATTATTATTGTATTTAGGCCATTAGAAGCGCTTGACGGCACAGCAAAAATTATTGTTGATGCTGGAGCTGGAAATGCAACTTGCTCGATTGGCATCAAATCAACTGCTGTAACTTTAGATGCTGGAACTGCGGTCGATAGATTAACAAATTTCTCGATTCTAAATTCTTATATTTTAATGGCCTCTTTTAATGGTTCCACTTCAAGAGTGTTTGTTAACGATGTTAACCAACTGGGTGCAGATCTGGATTTAGGAACTAATAACTTAAGCGGATTAACGATTGGCACAAATCAAGCTGGAGTAGATGGATTATCAGCCAATGTGGCCGAGATTATAATTTTCAACCGCTCATTAAAAGCTTCTGAAAGAAGTGATATTTTTAATTATTTATCAAAAAAATATAGAATTACTGTCGCTAATTTATGAAAAAAATATTAGCCATAATTATTTTAACATTCCTGACCGCTTGCCCTCATTCGATGCCAGACACTTGGGATTGGGGAATGAAGCCTCGCCCTTATAGCGGTATGAGAGGTTTTCCAGATGCTGATACTGACTATGGTAAAGGTTTTAAAGATGGTTGTGAGGGCATATTAGCGGCCGTTTCTAAGGGGGCGACTGAATTGTTACAATCTAAAGTTAATCCTGTTTTAATGAGTAAGAACCCTGATTATGCAACAGGTTGGTGGGATGGGATGGAACAATGTACTTACATTAATGATTGGGAAGTTCTTTAATATTATAACCTTAAAGAATCCTGCATTGATCTCTGCCTATTTTTTGGAAAAAAATACAGAACTTAAAATTAAAAACCATTTATTTTGATGTCAAAAATAACTAACTTACTAGTGTTAATCATTCTCACATTATTCTTAAGCGGCTGTAAGGGTTTGTTTTTGCCAATGACTATGGATTTAGAAGTTCCAGATGGACCACCAGAATATCAAGCTGGGTGGCAAGATGGATGCAGCTCGGCACTTTCAGCTGGGGGTTATGGCAGTGCTAAATTCCATAAACTTTCTATGGGAGATGGATCTTATCAACATGATCCCACTTACCAAAGTGCTTGGGGTTCTGGATGGTTCGCCTGCGTTATTCAAGCTGGTGGCTATACTGGACATACAGGAATTAATGCCTCTCCATTTGACTAATGAATAGCTCAATGCAACATTATTTTAAATATTTATTTAAAATCACCTTAGTTATTCTTTTAACTTCAGCAATATTTTCTTGTGAGAATAGGAAAGGAAGAATGAAAGAACCAATTATGGCTCATCAGCTAGACTTAGAATATGCTTCGCCAGATTTTAAACAAGGCTGGAAAGATGGTTGTGAATCGGCAATGGCAGGCGGCAATAGTTTTTATCAGATGTTTCATAAAAGTAACACTCAAGATGGCTATAAATTTACTTACTCATCAGATTATAGAACTGCTTGGAGTAATTCATATTGGTTTTGTTATAGATCAGATTATATCGAACAAAAATCAACACCGCTTAGATCTTTCTGGGGGGGGGCGGTTTAATGAAAAAATTAATATCGATTTTAATGTTAGTTCTTGCGCTTGGAGGTTGTAAATTATTTAGCGGCCCCAAAAGTTACTTTCTTTCTAATATGAATTATAACGTTCCACAAGGAACTCCAGCATTTCAACAAGGATGGAGAGATGGTTGTGAGAATGGACTATATGCAAGGGGTAATGCACTATACAGAAGCAAATATAACGGTTACCAATACACTATAGAATTAATGGATAATCCGGAATATAAATTTGGATATGGTAGAGCTTATGGTTATTGCTTTACTTTGAATACAGCCGGTGGTCATGATGGTGGTTTTGATCAATTTATCTATGCCAGAGGCGTTCCTTTTGATATGGGCAGAGCTAGTATTGACGGAACGATGAATTATGAAACAGGCACTTGGAGTAACCCTATACATGTTAAAAATAAAGGCGTTGATAGTATTTTTGATTCTATTCAATCTCCAAAAGGATTTTCTGCTTTTGGC
>JBLHNE010000126.1:0-4674 GCA_047619265.1 Rickettsiales bacterium
AATAGCCGCTATTTTAAATGAACAAAAAGAATATAAGGTCAATAAAAAGAGTGTTTTACGGCTCATGAGGTTAATTGGCATACAGGATTTTTACCCAAAAATCAAACCACAATTATTAACAAAAAGGAATATAAATATCCTTATCTCTTGATAAATCTAAAAATAACTCGACCCAATCAGTTGTGGTCAACTGATATAACTTATATCAAAATACCAGTCATGATTGGGTGAAAAAACTAAATGATAATAAAATCAAGATTAGTATGGATGGCAAAGTCAGGTGGATTGATAATATTTATGTGGAAAGATTCTGGAGGGCTGTTAAGCAAGAGTAATTTTATATTAATCCTCCTGATAATATATCGCAGTTAAAGCAAGTAATTAGCAAATTTATCAAAATTTATAATTATCAAAAACCTTGTCAATCGTTGAAATATAAGACTACATCTCAAATTTATTATAATGATGATGGAATAAGAAAAATGATTAAATTTTAAGATTAAATTTTAAGTTGATTAATCAAATAATTTTTGTAACTTGAATTTATTAAGAAGACTAAATTTTTGAATTTGATAAAAAATCTAAAATTTATACAGCGAATTTGCAGGAAAAAAGTCTACATAATTTGATGACAAATTGGTTTGATCAAAGGGGAGCTTTTTATGTCTATATTTAAATAAATCAACCTGACTTTATTTTAAGTTAAGTACGATTTTTTCGGAATATTTTATCAATCATTAATAAAAAAATGGTGTTAGAATCATTTTTTTAAACAAGATCCCGACCAATCACCACATCAATTATCCTCTGAAAAACTAAAAGATTATTTTGAGAAAATTAATCTTTCTGATCTTTTTTAGCATAAATTTCATTAATTTTTTAGAGGACATTTAAAATCTGAAGCAATTGCAATATTTAGCAATCTATGCATTAACTGTATTTTTTACAGAAAAGCATAGCTGAACTTATACCAAGTCCCATCTTTAATAGGATATTTAGGAAAAATATTTTTGAGGATAAAATAGGAGATAAAAACTCCCCGTACCTTGATGTACAAAAGGTTTTTCTCTTTGATTTTAGACCAAAAAGATGAAGTATAAATGTGCTATTAAAGATGGTATTTGGTATTACACAAATTATTAGACCAATACATGAGAAAATCACTAATTATCATCACATCTAGCATTTGTCTATTTTTAGGTTTATTAAATATTCCGGCCCCAGAAATTATTGGGTCAAAAGGCTGGTTAACGATCGTAGTTATTGCATTAATGCTATTTTGGTGGATTAGCGAGGCAGTTCCAATAGCAATTACGGCGCTTTTACCGATCATATTATTTCCTGCTTTAGAGATCACTCCGCTTAAAGATGTGACCGCAAACTATGGACACCCCATTGTTTTTCTATTTTTTGGTGGGTTTGCCATTACCATTGCCATGAAAAAATGGAACTTGCACACCAGAATTGCATTGGAAATTGTGCGCAAAACAGGAAGCAATGCCAATGGAATTATTTTTGGCTTTATGCTAGCCACTGCATTCTTAAGTATGTGGCTTAGCAACACGGCCACAACGGTAATGATGCTACCTATTGCGGTTTCAATTTTAGCGCTAGTGACTAATGGTCAGTCCAGCTCAAAATTATCCACACAAAACCACAGATTTTCATTATCGCTAATGCTAGGAATTGCATTTGCAGCCAATATTGGTGGCACGGCCACACTAACCGGAACTCCCCCTAATGCTATTTTTGCCGGATTTATGGAAAATAATTATGGCCTGACCATTGAATATGGTACTTGGATGTTAATAGGTTTGCCATTTGCCGCCACAATGTTGCTGGTTTGCTGGCTAGTAATATGTTTTGTAATTTATCCAAATCGACTTGGAAACATTACTGGAGCCAGCGACATTATTAATCAGAAATATATTGCTTTGGGGAAAATATCTCGCAATGAAATCTCCGTATTAATTGTCTTTATTTCAACGGCTCTGCTATGGATATTTAAAGGATTACTTCCTTTTGATATTCAGGATGCCGGCATTGCAATTGCTGCTGCGGTGAGTTTATTTTTAATTCCACAACAAAATAAAAAAGGATTTCTATTAGAATGGAAAAATGACCCAAAGTCGAATGATATGAATGAAATGCCTTGGGGAATATTATTACTATTTGGTGGCGGATTAAGCATTGCTGGTGCCATGAGTAGTAGTGGATTGATTGATATTGCAGGAATGCAAATTAGCTCTTTTTCCACATTTGGCGTGATGGGAATATTGATACTTTGTTTTTGCGTGGCGCTCTTATTGACAGAAATCATAAGCAATTTGGCCTTAATAACAATATTCCTGCCGGTTTTAGCCGGAATTGCACTCAATTTAGGTGAGAATCCATTATTATTTACCATTGGAGCAACTTTAGCAGCATCTTGTGCATTCATGCTGCCCATGGCCACGCCACCAAATGCCATTGTTTTTGCCAGCGGCTACATTCGCATTCCCCAAATGGTTAAAATTGGCATCGTAATGAACATAATATCTATTTTAATAATAACATTATTTTCATACACCCTTATTGGATATGTGTTTGGAATAAATATTGGCGAAATACCTATGTGGATCAAACCGTAGAAAAAAATATTCGTTGTAAAGAATATAAAGTTTGAGTTTTCATAAATTTTTTAACAAATAAAGATCATAGTTAAAAATCACGATTTTCCCATTACAATTTCAGCTCTTTAAGTAGCGATCAATGCTAGTCTTATTTTGTAACCGCAACTTTTTGTTTGTTAAAAGTAAAAAAGTTAAAATTTCGGGCGATTATTATGCTAATAATTCTAACAAACAAAAGGTCGCAGTTTCAAACTTTGGGCCAGCACCTAGAATATCTCTAATTTCTTGGAAAAATGGATTCTTTGAAAAATAGGAGTGAAGAATTTTTTAGCCCCTACCAACAATAACTTTTTTACCTTCTGCAGCTTTTCGACGCTTTTTTTGTAAAGATACAAGAAATCTATCAGGATTTACCCGAGGTGTTTTTTTTCTTGAATTGGATTTTGATCAAGACTTACCTTGGTTAGATTTTCTGGAGTTGGCTTTCCCTTAACTGGTTTTTTAGAAAGCCCTGATTGCTGAATGTCTTCTCGTTGATCAATCATAAAATTTCTCATATTTTCTAGAGTTTCTTTCTCTTATTTAGTAAAAAAATCCTCTTAGAAAAGAGAGGGATTAAAACAAACCATCACAGCCTTTGGATGCGGAGATTTAATATCTGCCATTGCCTTTGTATTGGATACCAGAAGGAACTATTCGCCAAAGCCATTTAAGCTCGATAATTAACTTTGGCCTTGGTGGAGTTTGCTTTATGTTTATTGATATTCTTTTGGAAAAATCAGGAAGCAAGCTGGCGCAGTTTTTTGCAATGATGTTATATTTTGTTCCTGAAACAATTATTTTTGGTGTGATTAGCGGAAAAATCGATCAAGCAATATTCATTGCAATTGTTATTGCTGCCCAAAATATCCCCGAAGGATACGAGGCATATAACCAAATGGCGAAATGGCGAAATGGAAATAACCTTATCAGATGCTGATATTTATGAAATTCAAAACGATCGAGATTTTTTAGAAGCTCATCTTAGGCAAGTAACGATTGATAAGTCTCGGTCGATCGCTTATTTTGGTTTTGAGGTTAAACCTGAAAATGCCACGCAGGAATATGATGATATTGCCAAAAGGGTATTTGACGTAATAATTTCATCCTATCATTTTTACAATATTAGAAAAGGCTACACAAATGACGACCCTAAAAATGTTTGAAATAACGAAAGATTCCAGAATGTAGAAAATGTAGAATCTTCCACCCAACCCAAGGGAATAAATCCCATATCCATGATTGATTTATTTAGAGAAACGGGTGAAAAAAACTTGATATTCGTTTGAGGAAATGATTCCCATGATCAAAAATTTGTACGAAAACTTTCGGAATTAAATGAATTTCATGAAAAATCTTTTTCTCTAATGGACGGAACTATGACTAATAATCGCAATTTTTCACAGCAACTTCAACTACCTCAAGCAAATCAAGTCCTTAACTCAGATTTAGTAAAAGAGGTTAATGCTAAAGTTGAGGTCGGATTTAGCTCTCCACCAATCACGTCTCTCTTGGCAGAAAGGGGGAATTTCAAAAGACTGAAAGGAAGCGGAGATAAGGAATTAGGTCTTTAGAAATCTTTATTATTGAAGTTGATTAATCATCATTTACCTACTATTTAGGCGAAAAAGCAGCACCAGAAAATTCATAATTTCCTTTACGCCTAAAGATTTCAGCCTATTCTTCGCTCTTTTAAAATAACCGTAAAACACAAAAATGATTGAAGTTGGAAAAATAAATAAATTGTCAGTAACTAAGAAAGTTGATTTTGGTATCTATTTAGATGGAGGCGCTCGAGGCGAAATTTTAATGCCCGCACGATATGTGCCAGACGAATTTGAAATTGGTGAAGAGCTAGAAGTTTTTATCTATCTTGATTCAGAAGATCGCCTCATCGCAACCTCTGAAACGCCCTATTGCGAGGTTGGAAAATGCGCTCATCTTGAGGTTACTTCTTCGAGTGATTTTGGTGCTTTTGTTGATTGGGGACTTCTCAAAGATTTGCTGGTTCCATTTAAAGAGC
>JBLHNE010000127.1:0-4629 GCA_047619265.1 Rickettsiales bacterium
TTTGGCGATTTGCAGTTTAATTGATAGTGAAGGTGAGATTTTATTTCTTGATAAATCGATAAAAAATTTAAAGAATTCTGATCAAAATATTTTAAGAAAAAAAATCCAAATAATTTTTCAAGATCCAACCTCAAGTCTAAATCCGAGAATTAGAATTGGCGATATTGTTAAAGAAGGATTGTTGGTTCATAAAATTGGCAGCGCCAAAGAGCAAAGCAAAATGGTTGATAAAATTTTGCAAGAAGTAGGTTTAGATCCAAAAATTAAAAATCTTTATCCGCATAATTTTAGCGGCGGGCAAAAACAGAGAATATCTATTGCTAGAGCTTTAATTTTGAATCCAGAAATTCTGATTTTAGACGAGCCAACTTCAGCCCTTGATTTAATTACTCAAAATGAGGTTTTAAATTTGTTAAAATCTTTGCAAACTAGCCATAAAATATCTTATTTACTAATCTCTCACGATTTGAACGTTATTAATCAAATGTCAGATCAGGTTTTGGAAATCAAAAATGGCATGATTGTTCAATCTTAGGATTTTCGATTTGGTAATTAGCTAATTTTCCAGAATTTGTGAGTTTGTAGTGAAATTCTACAGCCATTTGCAGCTGCTAATTTTAAAACTAGCTTGCGGTTTTTCTCATTCTTTTTTTCATCATATTCGTCAATTGGTTGCAAATAAACCGGAGTCCTGAACTTGCTTTGGCCAATATCTGGTACAAAATTATATTTTTTATTGCTGGTGGAAATTAGAAATTTAAAAGCTGAAATATTGGCCAGTAAATCTTCTCTAATTTGGTAATATTTACCGCTGGAATTTTTTGGCGAGCAAACAATATTAACTTTTTTGGGTAATTCTTGAAATAAAGTTCCATTAGTTTCTATTTGAACTTCAAACCCTTCTTTTAAAAGTTCATCGCATAGAGGTTTAATATTTTGTCTGAGTGGTTCTCCGCCAGTAATTACAACTAAATTGTGAGTTCTTTCTTCATCTGTTTTGGCAAGCTTAATGGTTTTTTGCGTAATTTTCTCTAACGACATCTCTTCAAAAGAATCAAATTCCGTATCGCAAAATTTGCAAGCTAAATTGCAGCCTCCTAGCCGAATAAATATGGCAGGATATCCAGTAAAAATTCCCTCGCCTTGGAAAGTCTTGAAAATTTCTTGAATATCCAGCTTTTTACCATCGCTGGATTTAGGTGGAAGAATTGGGTTGGATCCAAACATTTTAGAACTTGATTAATTGAATTATGTTTTTATAGTGTCGTGCCTTATTTTCTAAAATTTAAAACGCCAAAAAACGCGTCTAGAACTTGAGCAAAAGCCTAGAAAAAACTTAAACTAGTCAGCAACCTAAACTAATCGTTATTTTATGACATCTAATTTTAATCTTACAGCCACTATCAGAACTAAACTTGGCAGCCCTAACTCAAGAAGAGCTAGAGAAGCAGGAAGCTTACCAGCAATTATTCATGTTGCAAATGGTAAAAACCTTAACATTTTAGTCAACGCCAAAGAGTTTGAGCGTCAATATTTTAAAGGAAATATTTTAACTACGATTGTAGAGCTTGATCTTGATGGTAAAAAAATTAATGCCGTTTCTCATAAAATAGAAATGGATCCAGTTACTGATCGTCCGATTCATGTTGATTTCATACCATTTGCTAAAGATGAGCAAATCAAAGTTCAAACTAAAGTAAAGTTCACCAATCAAGATAAATCTCCTGGAATTAAAAGAGGTGGATTTCTTCACATCGTTTTCCGTAAAGTTGGAGTTGTTTGTAGTCCAGATGCAATTCCTGAATCTATTGAAATTGATCTATCATCTTTCCGCATGGGATCAAAAGTTAAAAGTGATGATTTGCAATTGCCTGAAGGAGTGAAATTAATTAAAAGATCTAGCTTCATTATTGCTAGTATTCTTGGTCGCGGTTCAAAAGATGAAGATGGTGAAGCTGAAAATGCTACTGCCGCCGCAGCTCCAGCCACTGCTAAAAAATAGTTCCTGAATTATCAAGTCATTAAAAAAGGGTAAGCTTTTCTAAACAAAGCTTACCCTTTTTTGTTGGAATTTTTGACCTAAGAATTGATTGTAGAAATATTTCTTCTTCAATAAAAATATTAGCGTTCTGCTAAAATTTAGGCTCCAGAACAAAGCTTGTAACCACAACCTTACCTCAAGGTGAGGGTTTTATTAGGCCGAAGTTTGAAATATTATTACGACACCTGAATTTTAATAGGAAGATAGTTATTAAAAAACCCTGCAAAATTAATTTTGCAGGGTTTTTTAATTGTTTTTAACAGAATAAGCCTCTATTTCAAGCTTAGAAAGATCTTAGACTCCTAGATAATCTTTTTTACCAATTTCTACGCCGTTATGCCTTAAAATTGAATAGGTAACGCTGATATGGAAGAAAAGATTAGGCAAACCCCAATTAAACAAATAAGGCAAACCAATGAAATTCTTTTCTTTATTTCTTTGAATGTAGCTAATTTTTAATTCTTCCTTGCCATCAATTTGTTCTGGTTTGATAGTTTGCAGAAATGCAATTGTTTTAGAAATTCTGTCCTGTAAATCATCAAAACTAATTTCAGTATCTGCAGATTTTGGAACTTCAATTTCAGCAAGTCTAGCTGCCACAGCAGTTACAGCATCGCTGGCAATTTGCACTTGACGAAACAAAGGAAGCATATCTGGAGCTAATCTAGAATTGATCAAAACCGCAGGATCAATTTTTTTAAATTCAGCAAATTCTGCGCCTTTCTTAAGAATGCTAGATAGGTTGTTCAAATTGTGAACAAAAACTGGAATCGAAGCTTGGTATAATGAAATTGTCATAGAATATGTTTTGGTTGGTAATTAATTTTTTAGGAAATTTAATAATTTTTGATTAGCAATAACGCCATCTAAAGATTCTTGAAGAGCTTTATTTATAGTTTTTTCATCAGTTGTAATTAGTGGCATAATGAAATGTTTTTGACTCAAAGAAAAATTTTGAGTTGTTGAATAAGAAGATTTATTGCCATTAAGAGCTGTGATTTTGAGTAGAATTTCAATCTTAGAAGATCCGATAAAGAACTCTCTGTAAGCGCTGTAATTCAGGGTTAAAATTTTAATTTCTAAAGATTTGTCAGTATTATCATTAATTAAAAAACCATTTTGCTCTAAATCACGAGCGATTTTATTTTTAATTAATACGGTTAAATTTTGAGTCGATTTAATGTTAATTAAATCTTTTCCTAAGCGTTTATCGCCGATAGATTCGATATTAGAGCGCCCATCTACGACCGATAAATCTACATTTTGATTTTTACCAAAATCATTAAATTTTGAATCGACAGATAAGTTAAGGTTAAGATTTTCTTGATTGTAATTAACACAAGAAGAAAGAGTTCCAACTAGAGCCAATAATGTAAGAATTTTTTTCATAATTTTTTATTGATTAATTTTTTGGAAAACATTTTCTAAAATTGAAATTGCTTCAGAAATATTTTTTTCATTAATAATTAATGGAGGCAATATGCGGATAACATTTTCACCAGCACCAACCAATAGTAAAGAATTGTCTTTGAGGGTATTTACCATTTCGGCGGCATCGAATTGATCTTGAAGTTTAATTCCGAGCATTAGGCCAACACCTCTTATTTCTGAAATTACATTGGGAAATTTTGCCTTTAGTTTTTGTAATTCAGATTTAAGTAAATCGCCATTTTTCCGAACCTCGTTCAAAAATCCATTTTGTAATATAATTTTTAAAATAGTATCTCCAACCGCCATTGCAAGAGGATTACCGCCAAAAGTTGTGCCGTGAGTTCCAATCACCATTCCACTCGCAGCATTTTTAGTGGCAAGGCAAGCGCCAAGTGGAAAACCGCCACCAATGCCTTTTGCAGAAGAGATAATATCTGGAATTACATTGAAATATTCGTAGCCGTATAAATATCCAAGTCTGCCAAATCCGCATTGAACTTCGTCAAACATTAAAAGCAGATCGTTTTCATCGGCCAATTTACGAAGATCTTTAATAAATTCCACGTCAGCAACTCGAATTCCTGCTTCTCCTTGAATAGGTTCAATTAAAATTCCGGCAGTATTTTTTGTGATGGCTTTTTTTACAGCTTCAATATTGTTAAAAGGAACATTGTCAAAACCTTCAAGAGCTGGTTTAAACCCATCTAAATATTTATCTTTTCCCGCCGCCGAAATGGCAGTCATTGTGCGACCATGAAAAGCGCCTTGAAAAGTGATAATGCGATATTTTTCTGGTTTATTTTGAACATGAAAGTGACGGCGAATCATTTTAATTCCACATTCAACGCCTTCTGCTCCTGAATTACAGAAGAAAACATAATCAGCAAAAGTGTTGAATACTAAATCTTCAGCAAATTTTTCAAGTTCTCCTCCGCGATAAATATTGGAAACATGCCATAATTTTTCCGCCTGATTTTGCAGTGCATTAACTAGTTTTGGATGACAATGCCCAAGGGAATTAACGGCAATTCCAGCACCAAAATCTAAATATTTTTTGCCCGCATCATCAAATAAATAAACTCCTTTTCCGTGAGTAAATTTAACATTCATTCGATTGTGTAGTGGTAGTAGAGAGTCGATAGTCATTTTATATTTAA
>JBLHNE010000128.1:0-4577 GCA_047619265.1 Rickettsiales bacterium
ATCTTTTACAATAGTAAATAATGTCTTTAAGTTCTTTGGTTTCGCCAGAATTAGAAAGTAAGATCACCACGTCGTCTTTGGAAATCATTCCTAAATCTCCATGGCTGGCTTCTCCAGGGTGAACTCCAAATGCGGCAGTTCCAGTTGAAGCCATAGTTGCGGCAATTTTATTTGCAATATGACCACTTTTACCCATTCCGCTAATAACTACCCTGCCTTTGCTTTTTAAAATTAATTCCACGGCGGAGCAGAAATTTTCTCCCAGGAAGCCTAATAAAGCATTCAAGCCAGAAATTTCTGCCTCGATAGTTTTCTTTGCTGATGCGATATAGGATTTTTTATCTTGATTATTGGTCATTTGTTTGTATTTTTTGCGTTTTTTAAAACGACATTCAAATTGAATTATGCCACAAAATCAAGACATTTTCCAAGATCCTTTTCTTCAAGAATTTTTAGATGCTAAGGCAATTTTAAAAGGCCATTTTACCCTATCTTCTGGTTTGCATAGCGATACATATTTACAATGCGCTCGAGTTTTGATGAATGGCGCGAGATCAGAAAGACTTTGTAAAGCTCTAGCTCAAAAAGTGAACGATAAAATGAAAGTTAATTTCGCTGATATTGTGGTTTCCCCGGCAATGGGAGGCGTTGTGGTTGGTTATGAAATTGCTAAACAACTTGGAATTCCAGCGATTTTCTGCGAAAGAGTTGAAGGAAAATTTCAATTTCGAAGAGGTTTTACAATTCCTAAAAATGCGAAAGTTTTGGTAGTGGAAGATGTAATTACTACCGGAAAATCTTCGTTAGAAACTTTTGAATGTATTCAAAAAATGGGTGGAGAAATTGTTGCTGAGGCTTGTTTGGTTGATCGCAGCAATTACGACAATATTTCCGAAAAACTTGGAGTTCCAGTTATTTCCTTGATTAAACTTGGCGTTAAAGTTTTTAGTCCAGATAAAATTCCTTCAGAATTAAAAAATATTCCCGCAATTAAGCCAGGAAGTAGATTCATTAAAAAATAAATTATGAAAATTTCCATCGCTTCAGATCATGCTGGTTTTAATCTAAAATCTGCCATCATTAAAGAATTTGAAAATCAATATCAGATTGTTGATTTAGGATGCGGAAATGACGAAATTTCGGTTGATTACCCTGATTTTGCTAAAAAAGTTGGACAAGAAATTGCTAATAAATCAGCTGATTTTGGGATTTTGGTTTGCGGCAGTGGTATTGGAGTTTCAATTATGGCTAATCGTTTTTTTGCTGTGCGCGCCGCACTTTGCCACAACAATGAAACTGTAGAACTTTCTAGAAAACACAACAATGCTAATGTTTTGTGCTTAGGCGCTAGAATGATTGAATCTAAAACCGCACTTGAAATGGTTAAAATTTTCTTGAACACTAAATTTGAAGAAGAAAGACATTTAAAAAGAGTTAAAAAATTATCCGATGAAAAACTTTACACCAACTAAATTTGTCCGCTCTTTTGGTAGAGTTCGAACCAGAAAATTAAGCATCCACAAAAAATCTCTTTTTGCCGACCTTCTTCCAAAATATAAAATTGAAGATGATATAGTTGCTGAATTAAAGAACTATACTCAGAAAATTTATCTAGAAATTGGTTTTGGTTTTGGTGATTTTATTTTTGAAAATGCTAAAAATAATCCTGAAATTTTATATATTGGTTGCGAGCCACATATTAATGGAGTGGTTAATTTACTAAATAAGCTCGAGCAAGAACCTTTGGAAAATATTAAAATTTATGTTGGCGACAGCAGAATTTTCTTAGATTTATCAAGCCATAAAACCTTCGATAAAATATATATTCTTAACCCAGATCCTTGGCCAAAAACTAAGCACTATAAAAGACGCTTAATTAATGTTGAATTCTTTGAGTTACTTCACAAAAGAATTAAAACTAACCAAATATTAGTTATTGCTACCGATTCAGATAGTTACAAAAGATGGGTAATGGCGGAATATCTTCAAAGCGGTCTTTGGAATTGGAGCGCCAACTCAAAAGATGATTGGCAAGAATTTCCAAATGACTGGGTAAAAACTAAATATCAAAAAAAGGCTGAAATCGAAGGAAGGAAAAACGTTTATTTAGAGTTCTCGTCAATTAACAATTCGCGAACTTTATAATTATTAACAATATCGTTAATTAGTAGATTGCGAATATTTTGAGCAATAATTAAAGTTAAGTTACTGGCAATAGATTGCTCAGTGATGTAGTTAGCAAATCTTTTATCTTCCACGTCAAAATCATCGTTAGCAGTAGCGTTTCCGGTAGCGATAATTAATCCTGTAATTAAATCTTTTAAACGATAATTGGCATCCAGAGTCACTTTATTTCTTCCTGAAGAACCAAAGGAATTTATGAAAGTTGGAGTTATAGATTTATTTAAAATAATATTTATTGAATATTTTGGACTTTCCTGAATGTTATTTGGATTTAGAATATCTTCTAAATTATTTTTTAAATCTTGATTTAACTTGCTTCTCGATATTTCAACTTTAATTGAAGCCAGTTCTTCGTTATAGGCTTTACTTTTGGAAGAGATCTTGTTGTCGGAATAAATAGTATGAAATCCGCAAGAGCTCAGACTGGTCAGCATAAAAACCCCAAAAAGAGTCCTTGAAGCTAGATTTATTATTCGCCACATACTTTATTTCTTATTTTTAATTGCCGCCTTAACAAAGCCAACAAAAATTGGATGTGGCGCAAAAGGACGAGATTTCAATTCAGGATGAAATTGTACACCGATAAAAAATGGGTGATCTTTAATTTCTATAATTTCAGTTAATTGCTTATCTGGAGACATTCCAGAAAATATTAAACCTGCTTTTTCTAATTGCTCTTTGAAGTTAATATTCACTTCAAAACGATGACGATGGCGCTCACTAATTTCTCTGGATTCATAAATTTTATTTGCCAAACTACCTTTTTTAAGGTCGCAAGGATATGCCCCAAGGCGCATTGTTCCGCCCAAATTAATGCTTTTTTTATTAACTTTCTTACCATCTTTACTCTTCCATTCTTCCATAACTCCAACTAGATGAGTTCCTCCAGCCTTAACTTCACTAGAGGTAGCATCTTTGATTTTTAAAACATTTCTAGCATATTCAATGACCGCCATTTGCATTCCAAAGCAAATTCCAAAATAAGGAATTTTGTTAGTTCTGGCGTAGTTAATCATTTTTATTTTACCCTCTGTTCCATCTTCACCAAAACCACCTGGAACCAAAATTGCGGAAACATCTTCCAATTCTTTAGAGATATTTTTTCCAATATTTCTAGCATTGATCCATTTAATATTAGCTGAGCATCCAACTTCGATTGCTGCGTGATCAATTGCTTCCAAGAGTGATTTGTAAGAATCTTTGTAGTCAATATATTTTCCGACAATAGCAATATTTACTGAACCTTTAATTTGGTTAATTGAATTGGCAATATTTTTCCATTTACTTAAATCTGGCGGAGAATTTTTAGTAATTTTAAAAAATTTAAGAATTTGGGTATCTAATTTTTTACTGTGATAAAGCACAGGAACTTCGTAAATACTATTCGCATTAGGTGCTGAAATAACGTATTCTTCTGGCACGGAACACATTTTGGCTATTTTTTTAGTTTGCGCTTCAGGAATCGGTTGATCAGCTCTACAAAGCAAAATGCTTGGCTGAATACCAATTGAGCGTAATTCTTTTACTGAATGTTGAGTTGGTTTGCTTTTTAACTCTCCTGCCGAGGAAATGTAGGGCAAATAAGTTAAATGCAAGAACGCACATTTTTTAACCCCCATTTCAAAGCCAAGTTGACGAATTGCTTCAAAAAATGGTAGAGCTTCAATATCTCCAACGGTTCCGCCAATCTCACAAAGAGCGAAATCAATTCCGTCTAAATCATTTAAAATAAACTCTTTAATTAAATCGGTCACATGCGGAATTACCTGCACTGTTCCACCTAAATAATCACCTCTGCGCTCTTTATTGATGAGTTTTTGATAGATTTGACCAGCTGAAACACTGTCGGTTTTTTTAGCATCAACTGCGGTGAATCTTTCATAATGACCTAAGTCTAAATCTGTTTCCGCACCATCTTCTGTGACAAAAACTTCTCCATGTTGAGTTGGCGACATTGTTCCAGGATCGACATTTAAATAGGGATCTAATTTACGTAAACGAACTTTATATCCTCGAGCCTGCAGTAAGGCAGCTAGAGATGCTGAAGCCAAGCCTTTCCCAAGCGAAGAAACTACGCCTCCTGTAACGAAGATGAATTTTGTTTTAGAATTTTTTTTGATCATTTAAAAAAGAGGAATGAGTGCTTTTGAACAGAACTTAGATAAGGGCGGAATAATAAAACAAGATCACTGCAAAGCAATAAGTTATTTGATTTAATTAGAGAACTTTTAATAAAAATAGGAATTGATATTTTTCATGGTTTTTTAAAAAAATATTTTACCAATCCCTACATTAAAATTTGGTAAAATATTTCCATCTTTAGAATAAATATGGTCACAAAGAAATTGAAATTATTTCAATTAGAAAAAAATAAATATTAGGGATAAGTTTCA
>JBLHNE010000129.1:0-4572 GCA_047619265.1 Rickettsiales bacterium
AAACGGCGAAATTTCAGTGCCTCAAAGGCATTTAAAACAAATAATAGATTCACATCTACGCTTTTAATTGCAATGATTTTAGACATTAAATTGTAGTTTTTAGAAAACTTAGAAAATTTAGATAAAAATAAGTAAAAATTAACAAAAAATTAGATTAAATAAAATCAAAGTAAAACCTAGAGATATTGAACATATTTCTTGACTTTTTGCTTATTTTTAAAAGAATCAACCCTCTTTTTAACAATTCCAAAACAGAGTAATTTAAAAGCGCAATGTCTGAAGCCTCCCCAATTAATGAAATAGCTGGTCAAGTTGCTAGTGAAATAGCTCACGAAACCTCTAATGGCGGTCATGGACCACTCGCACAATTCGAAATAAAAAAAATATTCGACATTAATCTAGCGGGAATAGACATCAGTTTTACTAATTCTTCTCTCTACATGGTTTTGGCAACATTTTGCGCCATCGCCTTTATGTTTTTCGCCACCAGAAAGAAAATGATCATTCCATCAAGATTGCAAGTAACCGCTGAATTGGTTTACAATTTCATCATGGACATGGTCAAAACCAGCATTGGCAATGAAGGAAACAAATTTTTTCCTCTTGTTTTCACTCTCTTCATATTCGTGCTACTTTGTAATCTTCTCGGGCTCACGCCATACAGTTTCACCGTCACCAGCCATATTGCCGTGACCTTTGCACTGGCAATGATTGCCTTTTTAACCATTACAATCTATGCGATTGCTCGCAATGGTTTTGGCGGGTTTCTTCACATGTTTTTGCCTTCTGGCGTTCCTTTGGTAATGGCTCCATTCATTTTTGCTATCGAGCTTTTCTCTTTCCTAATTAAGCCTGTCACTCTTTCAGTTCGACTTTTTGCAAATATTGTAGCTGGTCACGTGCTTTTAAAAGTTGTCGCTGGTTTCATAATTAGTTTAGGAGTTATCTTCGGAGCAGCTCCATTATTTTTTGCAGTTTTAATGACAGGGTTTGAGCTTTTTGTTGCTGTTTTACAATCATATATTTTTGCTATTTTGGTTTGTGCTTATTTGGGCGAAACAACCAGACAGCATTAGTTGGCATTTTACGAATTCCTATTTGCCAAACCTGTATTTGTTTTGGATTTATCAATATTTTAAACGAAATTAAGAAATTAATTTTGGGGATATTTAAGTTAAAATATTAAGATAGATTCAAACAAATTTTTACCTAAGGCTTGAAAGAGTCTTATTATTTAACCTTTAATTTCTCAAAAACTATGGAACTTTTACCTATTAAATATATCGGTGTTGGCCTACTTTCAATCGGCATGGCTGGAGCTGCGGTTGCTATTGGCAACATTTTTGCTGCTTTTTTCGGTGCTATTGCTCGTAATCCTTCAGCATCTGCTAAAATCGAAAAATACATCTACATTGCAGTTGGTCTAGCTGAAGCAATGGGTATTTTTGCTGTTCTTTTAGCGTTCCTAGTTTTATTCGCGTAAAACTTCTTAAAAAAGATTATTATTTGCGAGCTACTAACTAAACATTAGTAACTCGCAACTAGTAACCAGTAACTAGTAACTTGTAACTACTCACTATGCCGCAATTTAATCCGGAATCATTCTCATCTCAGATCTTTTGGTTAGCAATTTGCCTTGGAATAATCTACTTCTCAATGAGTCGTATTTTCCTGCCTAGAATCAAAGAAATTCTTAAAACCAGACAAACAAATATTGAGCACAACAACGCTCTAGCTTTTGAGCTTCAAGAAAAAATCAACGAAATTGAAGAAGCAAATAAGAATTTAAAAGCAGTTTCAAACTCGCAATACAAAACCACTATTGATCAATTTATCAAAGAGGCTGCACTACATAAAGAAGAGGCTACTCAAAATTTAAAAGCCAAAATCTCCAAAATTACTGAAGCTTCAAAAAATGAGATTCATAAATTTAAAGAAGAATCAAAAGAAAAGCGCAACGAAGCTATTGAAAGCCTCATTAGCCAAATTGACAATAAATTCCTTAACAAAAACTAATTAATTAACATGATTTTTTCAGATCCTACTTTTTGGTTAGCAGTTTCTTTTTCTATTTTTACTGCCCTAATTTTAAAATATGTATTGCCAAAAATTACTGCGGCGCTAGACAATAAATCAAAGCAAATTGCAGATGACATTGCCAAAGCAAAGAATTCTAAAGAGCAAGCTGATCAATTTTTAATAGATGCTAAAAAACATTATGAAGAATCTACGCGTCATTGCCAAAAACTAATCGAAGATGCTAAAAATGAGGGAAAAAAATTATTTGAAGATGCTGAAAAATCTTTAGAAGTTGAAATTAGCAAGAGAACTTCCCTAGCTAAAGAAAGAATCACAGCGGAAGAGGAAAAAATAGTTAGAGAAATTAAATCTGGCATAATCTCGGCAGCAATTAAAGCTATTGAAATTAGAGCTGCAAATATTTCTAGCGATTCAGCGAAAGATTTTTCTAAAAAATCTATTAACGACATCAGTAAAATGATTCATTAATAATGGCATCAGTCAGGAAAGCTCCAAAATTTTACCGAAAAAAAGTAAGTAAATTATCAATATTTACTAAACTAATCTTATGTGTGGCAGTCTTGAATTTTATGACTGCAATGGTTTTTTTATTAACCGAAAATAATAGTTTAAACATCCCACAGAAAGATATTGCCACCCAAATCGACATTAATCTCCTCAAAAAATAGTAATACCAACCTTAATAATTTAAAAATGACCAATGTTTTAATTATCGGTGCTGGCGCCGCTGGCAGCGTTGTTGCTCAAAAATGTGCAATGAACCGCGATGTTTTTTCTAAAATACATCTTGCCAGTAGAACTATTTCAAAATGCGAAATCATTAAATTGGCATGCAAATCTGAAATAACAATTTCTCAAATCGATGCCGATATTGTTCCAGATTTAGTGGCTTTAATTCATGAAAAAAAACCAGATTTAATCATTAATATGGCGCTTCCATATCAAGATTTAACCATTATGGATGCCTGCCTTGAAACTGGAGTAAACTACATCGACACGGCTAATTACGAACCAAAAGACGAAGCAAAATTCCATTATGGTTGGCAATGGGCTTATCAAGATCGCTTCGTAGAGAAAGGATTATTTGCTCTTCTAGGCGCGGGTTTTGACCCTGGAGTGACTAATGTTTTTTGTGCGTATGCTGCAAAAAATATTTTCGACGAAATTCACCATATCGACATTATTGATTGTAACGATGGCGACCATGGAAAATCATTCGCTACTAATTTTAACACTGAAATTAATATTCGCGAAGTTACCCAAAAAGGAAAATATTGGGAAAATGGCAAATGGATAGAAATTGAAGCGCTTAGCGTTAATCAAGAAATAGATTTCCCGGAAGTTGGAATGCGTAAAGGATATTTGATCTACCATGAAGAATTAGAATCTTTGGCAAAAAATATCAAAGGCCTAAAATCAATCAAATTCTGGATGACTTTTTCCGACAGCTACATCAAACATCTCGACGTTTTACAAAGCGTGGGCATGACCAGAATTGATCCGATCGAATATCAAGGACAGCAAATCATTCCTCTACAATTCCTTGCTGCACTTCTTCCAGCTCCGTCTTCGCTAGCTGAAGGATACACTGGTAAAACTTCGATTGGTTGTATTATTGAAGGAATCAAAGATGGCAAAACAAAAAAGGTCCTAATCTACAATGTCTGCGATCACGCCAGCACCAATAACGAAGTTAAAGCTCAAGCGGTTTCTTACACTACAGGTGTTCCGGCTGCAACTGCGGCAATCATGGTTGCTAAAAATAAATGGAATGGCAAAGGTGTGTTTAATATTGAACAAATGGATCCTGATCCATTTTTAGAAGAACTTGCGGTACAAGGTTTAAAATGGAACGTTAAGGAATTGTAATCCGTATGGATTGCCGCGTCAGGGCTAAAGCCCTTTATCGTAATGACGGAGTTTTTAGTTTATTTGTAAAATTTCCAACATCGTCATTGCGAGCCGCAGGCGCGGCAATCCATACCAAATTAAAACACCAAAAAAACCCGATTAAAAACCAATGAGCCAAAGACAACCTGCGATTTACATAGTTACCAATAAGCGTGGTGGCACTTTGTACACTGGCGTTACTTCCAATTTATCTAAAAGAATTTGGGAACATAAAAACGGCATAAATAAGGGTTTTACTAGTAAATATGGATGCAATATTTTGGTTTATTATGAAGATTTTGATGAGATGGAATATGCAATTCATAGAGAGGAGCAAATTAAAGCTGGATCTAGAGCTGATAAATTAAAGTTGATTAATGATTTTAATCCGCAATGGCAGGATTTTTATGGTCATATTTGTTCGTGAATTATGGTCCGTATGGGTTGCCGCGTCAGGGCTAAAGCCCTTCCTCTCAATGACGGCGTAGGCAGATTGAGGGAAAGAAAAAAAATCTTCCTCGCAATTACGATGTCTTTTTAGTGAAGCGAATTCAAAATTATCGTCATTGCTGTAAAAGTTCATAATTTCGGTGACGGATTTTCAGTCAGAAAAAATATAAAAACCGAGTTAAAATTAAGATA
>JBLHNE010000130.1:0-4526 GCA_047619265.1 Rickettsiales bacterium
TCTTTTTGGTCCAGTAGAAATAATTTCAACCTTAATGCCACAAAGCTCTTCAATTCTTTTGATGTAGTTTAGGGCTTTTTCTGGAAGTTCGGATAATAATTTTGTTCCTGCAGTTTTACATTTCCAGCCTTCAATTTCTTCGTAGATTGGCTTGATTTTATTTTGTAAATCAATCGCTAATGGCAAATAATCGTATCTTTTACCATCAATTTCATAGGCAACGCAAATTTTTAATGTAGACAATTTATCCAAAACATCGAGCTTGGTTAAAACTACTGATTTTGCTGAAGAAACAAGAATCGATTGACGAACAAGAGCAGCATCAAACCATCCACAACGCCTATCTCTTCCAGTTACAGTTCCAACTTCCCCGCCTTCAATTCTTAAAAATTCACCAATTTCATCATTAAGTTCGGTTGGAAAAGGCCCATATCCAACTCTTGTAGTGTAAGCCTTCAGAATTCCTAATGTTTTTTGCAAATCAGCAGATCCTAAACAGCTGCCAGTTGCAACAGCTCCCGAAGTTGTGTTTGAAGAAGTTACAAAAGGATAGGTTCCATAATTAACGTCCAGAAGAGCACCTTGAGCACCTTCAAACATAACTTTGCCTTCAAATCCTTTTAATTTTTGAGCAATTTCAAAAGATGGGCGACTGTATTTTTTAAGAATTTCCTTAGCTAATTGAAGCTCGTTAAAAATTGTTTCAACTTCCATATCTTCAATACCAATGCCACGGCGTAGAATATTATAGTAAGAAAGCATATTTTCTATTCTAGCTCTTAGAATATCGTCATTCCACAAATCGCAAATTCTAATTGCCCTTCTTCCGGCTTTGTCTTCATATGCCGGACCAATTCCGCGGCCCGTTGTGCCAATTTTTTTTTCGCCTTTGGCCTCTTCCAAAAATTGATCCATATCGCGGTGAATGGACAAAATTAGACAAACATTGTCGGCGATTGCCAAATTGTTTTCATCGATCGTGATGCCATTTTTAGTAACGGCTTCAATTTCACTAGCAAGAGCTTTTGGATCAAGAACCACACCACTTCCAATAACGGAAAATTTTCCACGAATAATTCCTGACGGCAGCAAGCTTAATTTGTAGACTTTATCGCCAACTTTAATTGTGTGTCCAGCGTTGTGTCCGCCTTGAAAACGAACTACTGCTGAAAAATTATCAGATAGATAATCAACGATTTTACCTTTACCTTCGTCGCCCCATTGCAAGCCGGCTATTGCTGTATTTACCATGTTTTATGTTTTTGAGTTAAATATGAATTAATTAGGAATACTAGATTTTGGATTATTTAAAACTAAGAGTTTTTATCAGCGTTTTTGAGAGTAAAACAACAGCTGCAATAAGGGCAGATAACTTCATTTTTTTTACCCATATCTAAATAAATTAGTGGATGACTTGAAGATCCTCCAGAATTAGCATTACTTCCATTACAGCGTACTTTTTTTTCGCTCGCAACAACAACCTCTATTGGTCTCATAAGAATTCTTGAATTTATTAGATTAAATTAGATAATAACCCTCTTTGGTTACATCTTTGGAAGCCTCTTTAAAAAGAGCGGACAAACTATCCTACAATCCATTATTAATGCAAGTGAGAAAACAAATTTTTAAAGTGATTTTACCCCTATTATTGATGCTATTTGCAAATAGTCTTTTTGCTGCCAGCACCAACTTTACGAAGCCAGAAGGTGGAGGGGCTAAAAGCAAAATTATTGCTAGTATCTACCAGAAAAATTCCCAGCCAGATGAACCGAAGAATCAACAAGAAAGTGAAGTTCAAAAATTAATTGTTGGCTTTGAAATTGAACTTGAAGATGGCTGGAAAATTTACGCTCCAGACGAAGATGGTTTTGGCCTTGCGCCTTCTTTTGATTTTACTGGATCAAAAAATATTGATACCAAAAAATTCATTCCTTTTTTCCCAGAATCTTACACCATTAAAGAAGAATTTGGAGCAACATCGATTGAATATCAGGTCTACAAAGAAAAAGTAATCATTCCTATCGAGGTTAAAATTAACGATTCTGTAAAACCAGTAGAATTAGAATTAGAAGTAAATTATGCCCTATGTAAAGAAATTTGCGTTCCGGTAAAACAGCAATTTTCTTTAAAAATTCCAGCTGGCGAAATGGAAGTCGAAACTTTACAGAAAATTCAACAATATTTACCAAATCAACAAATTGTTAACCAAGATTTAATAGTTAAAGCTGCTACCAATAATACCAATAAGATCAGTCTATTTGAAGCTCTTTTAATTGCCTTTATTGGCGGAGTAATTTTAAACATCATGCCTTGCGTCTTACCGGTTTTATCCATCAAAATGCTCAGCGTTATCAATCACAGCCAATCCAAGAACAGTAAAATTCGTTTTGCTTATTTTTCTACTGTTTTAGGCATCGTTTTCTCCTTTGCAATTTTTGCCAGCGTTGCAATCTTTCTAAAATCTCTAGGAAATGCTATTGGTTGGGGATTTCAATTCCAAAACCCTTATTTTCTATTATTTTTACTAGCGGTTTTGATGATTTTCATCGCCAATTTACTAGATTTTTTCGAGTTTAACTTAGGAGGATCTTTAGGTTCGTCTTTAAATAGTGAGATTTCTAAAAAGGAAAAAAATCGCAATGTTTTTATTCCCAATTTCTTATCTGGAATTCTCGCGGTTCTACTTGCAACCCCTTGTTCTGCTCCTTTTGTTGGCGTAGCAATTTCTTTTGCGCTTAGCTCAAATGTTAAAGAAATTTTCCTAATTTTTGGATCAATGTCACTTGGCTTATCTTTGCCATATTTGCTTTTAATTGCCTTTCCAAAAGCGGTAAAATTAATGCCGAAACCAGGATCTTGGATGCTTAAAATTAAGCAATTAATGGCCGGTTTGCTGGCAGCAACTGCTGTTTGGCTAGTCTATATTTTGATCGATAATCTAGGTTTTGTTGCAGCAATTATGGCGGCGGTTTTGGCAGTTGCGATTTTGTTATTTTTCAAAATTGTTCACAAATCTCACCTTAAAAACCAAGGAAAACCTTTTACTAGAAAGAAACTTGTCACCATGGCAACGGTGTTTTCTTTGCTAGTTGCATCAATTTTTATTATTCCCAATTGTCTAGCTTATTTAGACGACATGATGGAAAAATCACAGGCCGAAAATTGGATTAAATTTGACGAATCAAAAATTTCAACTTTGGTTATTGAGGGAAAAGTTGTTGTTGTCGACATTACTGCCGATTGGTGTATCACTTGCAAAATTAATAAAGTCTTAGTTTTTGATACTAGCGCAGTTAAATCACAATTAAAAAAACCAGAAATAGTTGCCATGCGCGGCGATTTAACAACTCCGGATCAAGAAATTTTCAACTTCATGCAAAAACATAATCGATACGGAATTCCTTTTAACATTGTGTTTGGACCAAATGCCCCTAAGGGAATTTTAATTTCCGAATTAACCAGCAAAAATGAATTACTTGGCGCTATTAAAAAGGCTTCCGAGTAAAATTTAAACAATTCGTTTGAAGAAATTTGCCAAATATTAAAGTTTCGGAATAATACCGATTATCGTAATTAAATTTTTAACAACAAACTAACAAAATGACTGATTTAACCAAGCTAACTTTGAAACAAGCAATTTCTGGCTTAAAAAATAAAGATTTTAAAGCAATCGAACTTAATCAAGCATATATTGATAATGCAGTTAAAAATCGTGGTTTGGGAGCATTTATTACTGAAACTTTTGATTTGGCTTTGGATGCGGCAAAAATTGCTGATCAAAATATTGCTAAAAATGAAGCTCGCGTGTTGGAAGGAATTCCGCTAGCGATTAAAGATTTATTTTGCACCAAAGGAATTCGCACTACTTCTGCTTCAAAAATGCTCGAAAATTTTGTTCCCGACTATGAATCAACCGTAACCCAAAAACTTTGGAACGAAGGCGCTACCATGATTGGCAAAGCTAATATGGACGAATTTGCCATGGGCTCAACCAATACCACCAGCTATTTTGGACCGGTAATTAATAATCATAAAAAACATGGCAGTGACGAAAATCTAGTTCCCGGAGGCTCTTCAGGAGGTTCGGCGGTCGCAGTTTCAGCAAATTTAGCGGCAGCAGCAACTGGATCAGACACTGGTGGTTCAATTCGTCAACCAGCAAGTTTCACCGGCGCCGTTGGAATTAAACCAACTTATGGCAGATGTTCAAGATATGGAATGGTCGCTTTTGCAAGCTCTTTGGATCAGGCAGGAATTTTTACTAAAGATGTTGCAGATGCGGCACTTTTGACCAAAATAATCTGCGGATATGACAAAAAAGACTCAACTTCAACCAACAGACCTGTTCCTGATTTTGATGCGCTTTTAAAAAGTGATGTCAAAGGCAAAAGAATCGGCATTCCAAAAGAATATCGCTCGGATGATTTGCCGGAAGAAATTAAGAAATTATGGGATCGTGGTGCTAAATTGTTGCAGGATAATGGAGCTCAAATTATCGATATTTCCCTACCTCACACCAAATATGC
>JBLHNE010000131.1:0-4507 GCA_047619265.1 Rickettsiales bacterium
CAAGATCGTAATGCTTAACTTTTTGCGGCGGCACAAAACTTCTTTCATTAAAACCAACATTTTCAAAAAGCTGATCGGCATTTATAATTTCTTCCGGAAGTTCTTTTAGAAAAGGCGAAGGAATGGAATTTTGCATTTGCCCAAAAACAAAACGACTTTGTGCAAAACTCAAATGCAGAATTTTTCTCGCCCGCGTAATTGCCACATAAAGTAATCTGCGCTCTTCTTCCATTCCATTTCTTTCGTTTAAAGCTCTACCACTGGGGAAAACTCCTTCTTCTAACCCAGGAATGAAAACTGCATCGAACTCCAAACCTTTGGCGCTGTGAACCGTCATCACCCCAACAGTTGGAGTATCGTCTTGAATTTTTTCATTTCCAGAAACCAAGCTAACATGGTCTAAAAATCCGGCGAGACTTTCAAATTCAGTTAATCCACCAGCAAATTCTTGCAGATTTTCAACTCTGGCACCAGCATCTGGGGTTTTTTCATTTTGCCACATTTGAATGTAACCAACTCCTTCAATAACTGTTTTGGTTAAATCACTAAGCGAAAGAGTAGTAATTTGAGATTGCCATTTTTCTAAATTATTTATTAATTCCTCAAGAGCCATTTTTGACTTTCCTTTCAATTCCCCATCTTGCACCGCTCTTTTAACCGCCAAAAATAATGAACATTTTTCATTGCGGGCTTTGTTCATCAATTTTTCTAATCCTGCTTGACCAAGACCTCTTCTGGGAACATTAATGATTCTTTCAAAAGCTAAATCGTCGGCAGAATTGTGAAGCAAACGCAAATAGGCGATGGAATCTTTAATTTCTCTGCGATCATAAAATTTTAACCCCCCAACAATTCGGTAAGGCAAACCACTGCTCATGAAGGCTTCTTCAAAAGAACGAGTTTGGTAGCCAGCGCGAACCAAAATAGCAATTTGACTCAGATTTATTCCTTTATTTCTTTGTAGGTCAAAAATAATGTCAGCAATTCCAGCAGCCTCCATTCGATCACTTAAAAAGGTGAGTAACTTTATTTTTTCTTGCGGCCCATCTTTATTTTCCGTCCACAAAGTTTTTTGATGACGATCTTGATTGTGTTTAATTAAATGCGAAGCAGCAGCAAGAATGTTGGAAGTTGAGCGGTAATTTTGTTCCAAACGAATGATTTTTGTATTGGGGAAATCTTTTTCAAAGCGCAAAATATTAGCAATTTCCGCGCCACGCCAGCTGTAGATTGACTGATCGTCGTCTCCTACCGCGCAAATATTTTGATTTCTTTTTTTTGCTCCGCACTCGCTGTCGCTCGCGCAAACGCTGCCAGCCAATTTTAAAAGCCATTGATATTGACAAGCGTTGGTGTCTTGATATTCATCGACCAGAATTTGCTGAAATTTATTTTGGTAATATTGTAAAGTTTCAGGAGATTTGGCAAAAATCCTTAAATTGTAGAGCAATAAATCACCAAAATCGGCGCAGTTCAAATCTTGCAGGCGAGTTTGGTAACGATTGTAGACTTCGTCGAATTTAGGCAGATTACTAGTTGAAGAAGTGCGAGGAGAATCAATACCTGCTTCCCTAAAATTAGATGGAAGAAAGGCTTTATCTTTCAATCTTTCAATTTGATATTGGTAAGATTTGGGCGGAAATTCTTTGGAATCAATATTAAAATCGGCTGTAATTTGCTTAATTAAACGCAAAGAATCGTCGGAATCAATAATGGTGAAATCGGGTTTTAAGCCAACAATTTCAGGATGTCTTTTTAAAATTCTAACTGCAATTCCATGAAAAGTTCCCATCCAAATATTATTAGCCAAATCACCAATTTGTTCATAAATTCGATGTTTCATTTCACTGGCCGCTTTGTTGGTGAAAGTTACGGCCAAAATTTGGTAAGGATTTGCTAAGTAAGAATTAATTAAATAAACAATGCGCTCAGTAAGAACTCTGGTTTTTCCAGTTCCTGCTCCAGCTAAAATTAATAAAGGAGAATTTTGGTGAAGAACTGCTTCTTTTTGGGTTTTATTGAGATCGAGAGTCATTAGGAATTTACAAATTGGATCTTTTAGGGATTTAAAAGCGGGAATTGTAGGAGATTATTTTTAATAAAAAACGCCCAATTTATTAGGGTTTTATGTGCATTTTTTAACTTATTAACAGAAAGTCGCTACGCGTAGCGACTTTCTGTTAATTTTAGAGGCCCTGTTCTAAAGGCTCTAAAAATATTGGAGGATAAAAATATTAGATTACAAACGACAATATATGAAATCTCATAAATTCATTAAGATGAATGATTTTAATTTTATTTAGAAAATTTTATTAAAAGAATAATGCGGTCGCAAGATCTTATTTTTTAAAAACTCCAGATGAGTTCTTCAATCGAGATTGACCATCTGAAGATTCATACATTGAAATCAAAGGTTCGTCATCTGATTCTATTTCAATAATGTCGTCAAATCCGTTAAACCCAGTTCTAATACTTTTACAATAAGCTCCAAGACCACCAATTTCAATGTAATCACCTTCGCGAATATTTTCTGGCAAATAAAATGGCCCTTTCATGGTATCTAGACTGTCGCAAGTTGGACCATAAAAACCAAATGGAGTTAATTTTGTAGCAAGATCTCCGGTTTTGTTAATTCTAATTGCCTTAGTTGGATAAATAAATCCAGGATGTCCGGCGTCAAATAAACCACCGTAAGTTCCGTCGTTAATGTAGAGCATTTGATTTTTTTTAGCTTCAACTCTCACTACTAAAGATCCTGATTCAGCAACTAAAGCCCTACCTGGTTCGCACCAAAGCTGACAATCATTGCCAAGATTTAAAGTTTTTACCGCATCGTTAATTTCGTCGATGTAGCTTTTAAGTGGAGGAGGAGTGAGTCCAGGGTAGGAAGATGGAAATCCGCCACCAATATCAAGAACATCTAATTTAACTTTAGCACTACTAATAATTTCTTTAGTAATGGCAATGGCATTTCTGTATTCAGAAGGCTCCATACACTGGGAACCAACATGAAAACAAATTCCTAAGGTTTTGGCAATAGTTCTTGTTTTTCTAATTAGTCCAATTGCTTCACTAGGAAGAATTCCGAATTTACCAGAAAGATCCATCGCAGCGTGCGAATTAGGAATTGAAAGGCGAATATGTAGAGCTAAATCTTTGGCGTTATTAGTGACTTCTAAAATTTTTTCTAGCTCATCAAAAGAATCTAAGGAAAAGTTTCTGACTCCAAATTTAAAATAAGCCTCAAATATTGATTCCCTTCTCTTAACAGGGTGCATGAAATAGAGATTAGCAGAAGGAAATAGGCGATTAATTAAGCGAACTTCGTTGATTGAAGCAACATCAAAATGTTTAATTCCTGCCTTGTGAAGATATTTTAAAGTAGATTCCTCAGGGTTGCTTTTAACTGAATAAAGCACTGTTCCTTTAAAATTATTCAAAAACCAAATAGCTGCTTTTTTGATATTATCTGGTCTAACCACATGAACTGGAATTGCAGGTTTGATTCTAAGAATCTCTTGCTCAATAGATCTGTTGTGATTTTGGGGATTGTTAATAGAAGATTTTTCTAATTTTCTATTATTAGGGAAATTCAATTGGAAAATATTTGAATCTTTTACGCCGTCATATTCAGTTTCTTGTGTCATTTCTTAATATATTCTCCAAAAAAATAAGTGCCAAAAAATAAATGTTTTAAAAATCAAAAATGATTTTTAAGAAAATAAAGTAGTTTTCACCTACAAAAAAACGGGAGAGCTAAGATTAAGCCAAATCTCTCTTGAAATAAAAAAACCAAACCAATTTATTTTTAAAAAATAAATCTGTTTGGTTTTTTAGATAATTATTTTAGGTGGGGTAAAATAGGCTAGTTATTTTAGATGTAAATAATTTTCTCAAAAAATATTTTTACAAATCTTGAAGTGCAATAACATCCAAACTCATTCCTTTTTCTTTGTAGGCCATAATAGCTGCAATCAAAGCTTTGGCTCCAGAAATTGTTGTGGAATATGTGGTACTTTTAATTAGCGCCGTTCTACGAATTGAAAAACTATCTTTAGTAGCCCTAGCACCTTCCGTGGTGTTAATGATTAAAGAAATTTCATGACCAGAAATCATGTCAACAATATGGGGTTTTCCTTCCAAAACTTTATTAACGATTCGAGCTTTAATGCCATTGTCATTCAAAAATTCTGCAGTTCCACGTGTAGCAACAATTTCAAAACCAGTCGAAATCAAATCTTTTGCCATTGAAACAAGATGTTTTTTGTCGGAATTTTTAACCGATAAAAACGCTAAACCTTCAGTAGGAATTTTCACGCCAGAAGCAATTTGAGCTTTGGCAAAAGCTAGTGGAAAAGTTTTGTCGATTCCCATAACTTCCCCCGTAGATTTCATTTCTGGGCCCAAAATAATGTCGACATTGCCAAATTTAGCAAAAGGGAAAACAACTTCTTTAACAGCAAAATAATCTGGCTTTACATATTTCAAATTAAAATCACTAAGTTTT
>JBLHNE010000132.1:0-4414 GCA_047619265.1 Rickettsiales bacterium
ATTAATTTGTTAAAAAAATAAGAGATATGACTTTGTAACCCGAAGGTCGCCAAAGTAACATTAAAAAACTACTCAGCAATAATTATCTTCAAAAAATCTGCAACCTCAGGATTAACTAGAGTTGAAACATCTCCCAAATCTTCTTTGGCGATTATTTTCTTTAGAATCCTTCTCATTATTTTTCCTGATCTAGTTTTTGGTAAATCACGAACTATGTAAATTTTATCTGGACGCGCAATCGCAGAAATTTCTTTTTGAACTAATTCTAAAATTTCTTTTTTAACAATTTTATGAGAATCTTCACTTAATTTTCCAGCATCATTTTTTAAAATCACAAAAGCCAAAACACCTTCACCTTTAATATCGTGTGGATATCCAATCACGGCTGATTCGCTAATTTTCGAATGGGCATTAATTGCATTTTCAATTTCAGCAGTTCCAAGTCTATGACCTGAAGAATTAATCACATCATCGACTCTACCGATGATTCTGAATAAACCATTTTCATCACGAAATGCGCCATCTCCTGCAAAATAATACCCATTAAATCTTTTGAAATAGGTATCAAAACATTTCTTGTGATCGCCGTAAATACTGCGAATGATTGATGGCCATGGCTGCTTAAAACACAAATTTCCAACTTTATTTGACTCTTTAATTTCCTTTCCATCTTCATCAAGCAAAATTGGCATAATTCCAGGAACCGGCAAACCTGCAAAAGTGGGTTTCGAGGTAGTTCTCCCTGCCAAAGAAGAAATCATTATTCCTCCAGTTTCAGTTTGCCACCAAGTGTCAACAATCGGACATTTTCCTTTACCAATTTTTGCTTCATACCAATTGTAAGCCTCTTGATTAATTGGCTCTCCAACTGTCCCTAAAACCTTCAAGGAACTTAAATCAAAATCGTTAACAAACTCATCGCCCTGACTCATTAATGCTCGAATAGCTGTTGGGGCGGTGTAAAAAATATTAACCTTGTATTTATCAATAATTTGCCAAAATCTTGAGGGGCTTGGATAAGTTGGCACGCCTTCAAACATTAAAATTTTTGAACCATTTAAAAGTGGTCCGTAAGTTAAATAAGAGTGACCGGTAATCCAACCAACATCTGCGGTGCAGAAAAACAAATCACCGTCTTTATAATCAAACACATTAGCAAAAGAATAGGCGGCGTAGACCATATATCCAGCCGTTGTGTGCAAAACTCCCTTTGGTTTTCCGGTTGATCCTGAAGTATAAAGAATAAAAAGGGGATCTTCAGAATCCATTTGTTCTGCTTTATTTTTAGAGCTATATTTGAGAATTTCATCTTGCCAAATAATAGTATTTTTTCTTGATTTGGGTTTTTCATTAGATCTTTGGTAAATCACAATATTTTCGACTACTTCCAAGCCCTTGATTGCCTCATTTGCAATATCTAATAAATTAATTTCCTTCTCGCCACGATGTAGGTAATCTGCCGTGATCAGCATTTTAGATCCAGAATCTTCAATTCTACCCCTAAGCGCCGAAGCTGAGAATCCAGCGAAAACAACACAATGGACAGCGCCAATTCGTGCACAAGCCAACATTGCAACAACACTTTCTGGAATCATGGGCATGTAGATACAAACTTTGTCTTTTGCCTTGATTCCATTTGCTAATAGCAGATTAGAAAATTGACAAACTTGATCAGATAATTCTTGGTAAGTGATTGATTTTCCTGGAGTGGAAGGGTTATTTGCCTCCCAAATGATTGCAACATCATTTGCTTTTTTCTCCAGATGACGGTCAAGGCAATTCACAGAAATATTAGTTTTACCGCCCAAGAACCAACTGGTGCGACCTTCACCAAAATCAAATTTTAAAACCTGATTCCATTCCTTAAACCAAAAAAACTTACGGGCAATTTCCGCCCAAAAGCTTTGTGGATTTGTGGATGCATTCTTTGAATGTTCTTGATATTCTTGCTTGGAATTAATCTTAAAACTCATTTTATTTTTAATTATTTTTTGAAAACTTTTCAATAATTTCCACTACAAAATCACGAATTTTAGCATCAAAACCAATATTATCTATCGCCCATTCTTTAACGAAAGGCTCTGCCAATTTCCAAATATTTAAATCTTTATCCAAAAACACCCCAACACCTTCAACCAACATCATGGTTTTTTGCAAAAGCAACAATTCTGGCTTAGTTTTCATCTGATATTTTTTGGTCATTTTAAACAAATTAGCCAGTAACTTCGCCATAGAAACCTCACCAACCGCTTTACCAACTGTTGACTTTCCGATAATTCGGCACGATAAAGTAAATTCTTCAAGATTGATGTTGGAAGGAACCAGTCCAGCTTTAATGTGTAATGAAGCAACTTTTCGATAATCACGATTCAAAAAAGCGATTATAATTTCAGCAATAGCAATTCTAGTTTTTTTGTCAATTGATGCTGTTATTCCAAAATCAATAGCCGCTATATCTCCGTTATTCATTAAAAATAAATTGCCCATATGCATGTCAGCGTGAAAAAGTCCGTGGACATAAACTTGATTAAAATAGCTCACAACCAAATTTTCGGCAATTTTCTTACGGTCAAAACCACTGTTTAAAATTGCTTTTTTGTCGGAAAAAGCAATTCCATCAATCCATTCCATAGTCAAAACTCGATCATTGCTCAAATTCCAATAAATTTTAGGAATGTAGAAACCTTTAACATTCATGAGGTTCTCCTTAACCTCTTCCGCCGCTGCTGCTTCAAAATGAAGATCTAACTCCTTACCACTACAATCTTCCATCAATTCCACAATATTAAGCATTTTTTCTTTGGAAAATTTCGAAAAAATTCCCACAAAAAAAGCCATCAACTTTAAAGTTGCAATATCTCTTTTAAATATTTTGCCAATATTGGGGCGAATAATTTTTACCGCCACAAATTCACCATCAAAGGTTCTAGCTTTGTGAACTTGAGCAATTGAAGCTGCGGCAACTGGCTTTTCGTCAAATTCTAGAAATAATTTACCAATGGGTTTTTCAAGTTGTTTTTCAATGATTTTTTTAACTTGAGAGTAAGGGAAGGCAGGCAG
This sequence comes from Rickettsiales bacterium, assembly GCA_047619265.1. Taxonomy (GTDB): domain Bacteria; phylum Pseudomonadota; class Alphaproteobacteria; order Rickettsiales; family UBA1997; genus JAJTCH01. Next base: position 3,061 of record JBLHNE010000132.1, read on the forward strand.
TTTATCTTGAAATCTTGATAAGGACTCAGAAATATCTTCCCCAACCAAATCAGGTCGGTTGGCTAGCAATTGACCCAATTTAATGAATGTTGGGCCAGCATTTTTGAAAAAAAAGTAGATCGCTTTATTTTTTCTGAACAAAAAAAATGAACAAGAAAATAAAAACAAGAAAAATAGACGAAATAAATTATGTATACTAAAAATAATCATCTTATTTTTTAAATTTGATCAGAATTGCCAGAGTCAGAAGAAAATTCTTGGGTGCAATATGGTTCGCTGGAAGATTGATCCTTAAGAACAATGTCAGATACGTTATACACCTCAGATTCGTTAACTCCCCCAGAACTAACCCATCTAAACAACGTATCAAATATTTTTCCAAAAAAATCACCGATATAAACCCTACTCTCATCTACATAGGTATCAATCGAGATTGTCGTATTGCAAAGAAGGTATTTACTATCTCCATCAAAAAAAATCTCCAGTGCATCAAAAATTATTTTTCCATCCAAAACATTTAATAAGAGCATAGCCACTACAACTGAAGATGTGGCTGAAAATAAAACAACAATGAATTCTAACTTAGCAGGAATCATATTTTATATCACGAATATTATAAATATTTATAATGAGTTTTTACAGTAATTACTATTTGAACGACACAATTTATCAGGATTATGCCTTAACTTAGCCCTACATTTTGCAATATGATCTAATTTTAATGATTTTCTTAATTCCAGTAATTTTTTATCTTCTTCTTCGGTTCTATTAATTTTTATTTCTAATTTTAATATTCTTTTTAATAGATCCTCTCTGTTTCCTACAGCCAAGAAATTAATTTTAAATTTTGTCAGATCAATTCCACATTTTTTATCATCGGACCCATCTTTGTCGCAGTCATTGTTTTGAGAAAATCCTCCAAACATCTCATTAAGTAGCACGGATGAGGCTTTTGCAATATTTTTTATAACCTCTTGTGATCTGTTAGAAATAGTCTGTACAGCCACACAACTCTTACCTTCCAAACCCAACTCCTTAGTATCCGTCATGCCTAAAATTAGCATCACCATCACAATAGAAAAAGCCGTAGATAACAATAGAATTGAAGATCTAAAAGTAAAAAACGATAACATATTTTGAAATAAAATTTAAATTTATTGTAAACATTCACCAAAATAGGTAGTTGGGGAAATTGGTTTAGCATTATAACTTTTTTCAATTAAATTTGAAAAAGTTACGTCATAAATTTTTTCCTGTTTGGAATTAATTTTAAAAGATAAATTTCCATCTCGATTAAAACAATGATTACCATCACGCAAAAAACTTTTCAATAACCCCAACTCATCGACATTCA
>JBLHNE010000133.1:0-4353 GCA_047619265.1 Rickettsiales bacterium
GCAAGGCGGGGCGAGGCGAATGCCTCGTTCTTCAAAAATAAATAAATTTATCCGCAAGGATAAAGGGTTCCCCGCAAGGCGGGGCGAGGCGAATGCCTCGTTCTTCAAAAATAATAATTTATCCTTGCGGATAAAATCAGATAAAGCCGTGGCTTTTAAAGCTAAATAAATCTCCATTTTTGCCAATGATCAAATGATCATCAACTTTCACATCAATTGTTTTTAGGGTTTTTAAGATTCGGTCAGTATTAACAATATCTGCTTTTGAAGGTTTGGAATCTAAATTTGGGTGATTGTGCATCAGAATTACAGACTTAGCAAAGAAATTAAGTGCTTTTTTGAGGATATTTTTCACATCAATTTCAACCGCTTCAACACTTCCTTGTTTTAATAATTCATCGGCGATTAGGTGGTGTTTTTTGTCTAGAAATAAAATTCTAAATTGCTCTTCTTTCAGGTTTCCCATGCCTAATTTGCAATATTCGTGCATCTCTTCAGATTTTGAAATTATTGGTTTATTACTAATTTTTTCTTTCGAAGATCTAACAATAATTTCCCTGGCTAATTTTAGAGATAATAAAACATTTTCATTTACATCTGGAAGGTTTTTGAGCATTTGAATATCGGCATTTAGAACTGCGCTAATTGACCCCAATTCGGTTAGTAGTTTTTTTGCCAGCGGCTTAACATCTTTTCTGGCATGACTAGAAAAAAGGAGTAATTCTAGTAATTCGTAATCGGCAAAATTGGTGGAGTTTGTTAAGAATTTGTCTTTCAACCTTTTTCGATGACCTAAATAATGTGGTTTTTCTTGTGGCGTCATTTTTTAATTTGGTTTTTTTACGGGTTTTTTATCGGATATTTATTTCCCTAAATTAATTTTTCAAAATTTATCTTTTTGGGCCTTAATTTGTCAGTAGCAATATTTTCAACGCCAAATTCTTCCATAAAATCGTGGGTTGTTTTTTTATTTACCGTCCAAGCAAAAATTTCAATATCGTGGAAAATTTTTCTAAATTCAGGATTAATATTTCTGTGCTGAATGGAAAGCCCAAAAATATTTTCAGTTTTTAGTTTTTGGTAGAATTCTTGGTAATGATCTTTTTTTAATAAACTTAGAACTGCTAGAATTTTAATTTTTTTGCCAAAATATTTTCTAATAATTGCGTAAATTTTTTGTGCTTTTTTAAAATCTAAAATGAAGGGCGCAAAATAAATTTGTCTCGATTTAATTTTTAGATTCTTAGTGGTGGTTTTGACCGCTTTTAAAGCAGATTTACAATTTCTGGTATTTAAATTCTTAAAATCGAGCCAATATTCAACTTCATTGCCAAATTCTGCAAAAACTTCAGATAGTTTGGTTAAATGGTTTAAATTGTCATTCGGGCGATTATGCCTTAAAACCAGTTGATTTTTTACAAACCAAATATCAAATTCTAAAGCCCTAAAATCATTTTTGTAGGCTTTTTTCAAAGAATTTAGGGTATTTTCCTGAGAATTTTTGCCAATTATGCCGCGATGAGAAAAGATTTTTAACGACATTTTGTAGTTTTAATATTGTGAAGAAAAATATTGTATTTTTTGTAGAAAAGAAAATTAGATGATCAGGTTCAATTTTCAATAAAATTGAATAGCTAAACCTAGAAAAATTCCAAAAATTAACTAGAAAAATTATATTTTCATCGCTACTATGTGCGAGGATTTTTTTTAAAATTATTTTTAAACAAATCTCATCAATATTAGCCATCTAAAAACGGCAAAAGTAATTAATAAAATTCACATTACAAAATTCAAATTGCAAATCTCACTTAGGGACAATCTTCTAAATATGAATCAGGCTTGGCAGAATTTTTTGATACAATATCTTAAAAACAGCAAAATATTGCTGTTGATAAATCTATTCATCAAAAATTCAAAAAATTCAAAAATAAAAATCTTAAAATCAATATCACTTTTAAGCATTTTGCTTCAACAATATCTTAGCAGCTTTGCTCAGAGAACTTTTGACATCAATATTGCTGATTGTGAAAAGAAAAATGATTTAGTTTTTTTTGTTGAATAAGGCAATTTCCAAAGAAAGGAAATTTTTAAAGAAGCCAAATTCTAAAAGCCAAATTTAAAATTTAAATTTTATAGGCCAGATTCTAAAAAAAGATCGTTCTTATTAACTTTAAATTTAATAAGAATCATGGACACGACTATTTTAATCGACGCAGCACACAAGGAAGAAACCAGAGTTGCGGTTCTAGAAAATGGCATCTTGCAAGATTTCGATCGCGAAGCTCTTGCCATTAAACAAATCAAAGGAAACATTTATCTAGCTAAAATCACTAGAGTTGAAGCCTCGTTGCAGGCCGCTTTCGTTGATTATGGCGCCGAAAGACATGGTTTTTTACCATTCTCCGATATTCATCCCGATTATTACCAGCTTTCTGAAGCTGAAAAACAAAAAATAAAAGATTTAACCGTAGAATCTGCCAATAAAGCCAAGGAAGAAGAATCTGAAGAAGATATTCCAACATCTTACAGCTCATCTGGCAAAGGCGAAGATTCATCTGATAATCTTACTGTCGGATCTTTTGCAGTTGAAGACGAAGCTGATATTGGTGCTGCAAATTCTGGAAATTTCCACAAGCGCTACAATATTCAAGACGTAATTAAACCTGGTCAAGTTATCTTGGTTCAAGCTTTAAAAGAAGAAAGAGGCAATAAAGGCGCTTCAATGACCACCTACATTTCTCTTGCTGGAAAATATTGTGTTTTAATGGCTAATACTGCTGGAAAAGGCGGAGTTTCTAAAAAAGTTGATAATTTCCGTGATCGCAAAATTCTACGCGCCATTTTGGAAGAAATTGACGTTCCTTCCGAAAAATCAGTCATCATTAGAACTGCTGGCGTTGGTAAAAAACCAGAAGATATTAAAAGAGACTACGATTATTTAGCTAGAGTTTGGAATTCTATTCGCGAAATGGCTATCGTTTCTAAAGCTCCCTCTTTCGTTCACGCCGAAGACGATGCAATTAAAAAATGTATCAGAGATGTTTACAACGACACAGTTAGAGAAGTTGTTATTGAAGGAAAAGAGGCCTTCGATTCTGTTGTGGCTTTCGTTAAATTAACCATGCCAGACAGAGTTAATAATGTTAAATTGCACGATGAAAGAGTGCCAATTTTCAATAAATACAAAGTTGAACAACAAATCAGCTCTCTTTATGAAAAACAAGTCAATCTTCCCGCTGGAGGATCAATTGTTATTGATCACACTGAGGCTTTAGTTGCAATAGATGTTAACTCTGGTCGTGCAAATCGCGATAGTAGCGTTGAAGACATGGCCTACAGCACCAATTTGGAGGCTGTTAGAGAAGTTGCTCGTCAATTAAAACTTCGCGATTTAGCTGGTTTGGTAGTGATCGATTTTATCGATATGTATGACCAAAGAAATAGAAGAAATATTGAAAGAGCTTTAAGAGACGCTCTTCAAAACGACAAAGCTAGAATTCAATTAGGCAGAATTAGTACTTTCGGTTTAATGGAAATGTCTCGTCAGCGTTTGGGAGCAAGCTTTTTTGAAACCATCACCGATCCTTGCGGCAATTGTAATGGAACCGGATATATTCGTTCAGTCGAAATTATTGCAGTTAGTATTTTAAGAGCTATTCGCCATTCTTGCACCGATAGACAGGCTGGAGCAATTCACATCTACACTTCAGCAGAAGTGATGGCCTATGTTCTGAACTACAAAAGAAACGAAATTAACGATACTGAGAAAAATTATTCTGTTCATATTTTCTTACATGGCGATGAAAATGCTGGAATTAACGGCTTTTCAATCAAAAAGAAAAAAGGTCTTTCTGAAGAAGAAAAAAGAGAATTGGAAATGGAAGTTGTAACTGGAACAGTTAATAAACTTGGTATTGAAAGAAGCTTTTTGGATGAAGTTTCTGAAGAAATTTCGGGGGACGTTTCTGGAGAAAATAGTTCTAATTCTAAGAGGGAAAACCGCCAACCAAATGAGCGCAATAAAAACAGAAAGAATGGTCGCGATAATTATCGTAATGATAAAAGAAACGTTAATTCTAAAAATAATAAAAAAGGTAAGCCTAATCATCATAAGAAAAATGATTCTTTGATGGGAGGAATCTTTAGCTTCTTTAAAAAGAAATAACATTATCCTGCGGATAATATTATTATTTTAAAGAACGAGGCACTTGCCTCGCCCCACTTTGTGGGGATCCCCATTATCCTGCGGATAATATTATTATTTTAAAGAACGAGGCACTTGCCTCGCCCCACTTTGTGGGGATCCCCACTATCCTTGGATAGCTTATTATTTAAAGTCTATCTCGTTTTACA